>JBGPHY010000001.1:0-45292 GCA_041484625.1 Terriglobia bacterium
AGTCGCAATTCGAATCTGGCCTCTCTTGATGAGGTTCTCCTCAATTGTCAGACAAAACCGGACCTGCTCAGCGCCTTGTACTCGGTGGCGTGGTTCTGGCCATCGAGGCTTTCGCCTTGATCCGCAAGCTCGCGGTGGTGAAGTCGTGACCCGCGTCCTCCCGGTCAAGCGCTTTGCGATGAGCTCGATTGGTTTCGGGGGCGAACGGCACTACGCGACTCGGGTCCTTGTCCCACCCTGTCTGTTTGAGCAACAGGGTTGGTGTAAGCACTCCTTCGCCGTTGATTTCCCAGCGAGTCGGTGCAAGCTCGGCAATATTCTTGGTGATGTAGGCATCCACATAAATCTGCAACACATCGAATCGTCCCTCGGGCACTAGAAACAATTCCTCGTGCACCGATTCATCCTTGGGTTGATACCAAAGTTCGTGGTCAGGAACACGCCCAGCTGCAACGATCTCGGACGATCGAATGCTTGAAAACCTTGATACGCTCTCATCCTGGCGTTCCAGCAGCGGCTGGACGTCGCTGGCAAATTGGGTTACTGGGCGATCCTCTCCGCTGAAACTCACGCCATAAACGTTCCACCAAAGGGCCGGTACCCAGACCTTGGCGTCGCCGCGGTTGGCAACCACCAGGTGCGCCCGCACCAAAACCATGCCATCGGCACGATCGAGTTCGTCCAGGGTGGCGGTCAGGGTCACGGCTGGAGGCCGCTTGGCAGGGACAATGATGTCCTTATAGATGAACTGATAGACTCCAAACCCTGCGCCGAATATGAGCAGGAAGAGCTGCATGCCCTCCTTGCTCTTCTGGACCCATGTCATCTGGCCTTTCTGTGCCACATCGGCCTCCCCGAACATGTGATTGCGCATGCCCTAAATACATGCCGCGTGGAGCAATCCCCAATGACGCTGAGATTCAGGGAGCACGCAGACAGTGAATCTGGTGGTCCCTTTCGATCCGCGATACGAGCCACAGCCCTGACTCAGGACCGCTGCGCACGCATCCAAGCTACCCATGGGCGGAAGCGAAGCAAAGCCGCCGCAGGCGAAATCCGCACGATGGAGTCGACCGCCCGCCTCGTGGCGAGGACGGCCCAACGGTTCAGCCCGCGGCTCGCGAGGAATACCCACGTAACGAGACACGACGCGGCGAGAACGCCCAATGGGAGTCACGCGTATCGTCCGCACTGCTCGGCGGCGCAAACTTTGAACTGCCCTGGATAATAATCGTCCTATTTTGCACGTATTATCTTATAAAGCCTCTGCAGGTTCCAAGAACTTTTTATTTGACCGATTCTTGTGTTAAGGCGCAAAACAGACCACCCCAAGGCTTTGCAGACACCCCCTCAAGTCTTTCTTTGTCACCTACAACCTTTTTGGCCAAGGATTCAGCTACCTGGAAAGGGCAACAAACCAGACACTTCGGCTCTCATGAAGGCTCTTGCCATAGGAGATCACCAGCACAGAACCATTTCGAACCCGGACTTTAGACTGAAGGCCCAAATCCCACAACCAGGAGGGAGAGGCAAATCGCCCGGGTTCGTCGTAGGTCTTCCCCCCGTCGAAGAGTGGCCCCAGGGAGATGTCGAACCAGGGGTGCTGGTAAACTCGTTTGTCGAACCCGCTGTTGAATAATAGAAAACTCGTACCCAGAAAAGCATTCCCTTTTTTCCCCTGGTAGCTGACGGGATGTCCACGCAGCTGCAAGTCGTTTTCCCTTTCCATTCCCAACATGAACAGTTCGTCGAAGGGCAGGGATCCAAGGCCCTTTCCTGCCCGGAAAGCCAGGCAAACATCCATACTCCTTCGATTCGCCAACGGGGTCTAGTGGGCTACAAGGTCTCCACGCAACCGGGAGTAGGCGAACCCCGCAGACCCGAATTGCCCGGCCACCTCCGCTCTCGTTGATGATTTAACCTCGAATTGATAGTCGGGACGTGAGATCAGCCGTGACCCTATTCCGGTCTGATATTTCACGAAGTATCTTGAGGTAAAGAGGCGATCTGAACCGGGAGACTGGGCAGGAGGGTTTTCGTAGCGGCGATGTCCCAGATCAACACCGCTGGACCATTGCCAGTGTTCCGAGGCCAGGTGATGAAATTCAAAGCCGCCCTGTTGGGTCCGCAGACGCAGGTCCCCAGCGAGCGGGATCGCCCCCTGATAAATCCGCGACAGGTCCCAGTTTTCCTTGCGCAAGTCTCCCCAGCCGCGGTAGGTCCAACGAGGATTGTCGTGCCAGACTCCCGAAAGCGAGCTGAAGAAGCGGCGTTTCTGCGCATGCCATCGATAGAGTGAGAGAGAATTGATGGCCCGTGCCCGGAGATTGTAAGCTTCGAGGTAAATCGTCTGAGCGGGGGTTCCTCTGAAGACGGAGACCAAAGAGTCCAAGAGGCCATCACCCAGGCCGTGACGCTCCACAGGGCGAAACACCAGGTCGTACCGGGCGTCCTGCCTTGGCACCAATTCAAAGCGGTAACTGGAGAACACTCCCACTTGATCCAGGTTGTCCCGAGTCAGCACAAGGTCTTTGAGGCGCAGTAGGCTGGCCGGTGAGAACTGGAAAGCATGATCCAGAAGTTCGGGCTTAAGACGAGGAGACGGGTCGATTCGGATCTCCTCGATCAGGGGCTTGTCGACAAAATTCCAGAACTTCAGAGAAGCCTCCAGGTTCCCCTCCAGCAAGAATACCGATCCGAGAAAATCAAGGGTGTAGGAATCCTGGGGGTCCAGTCGCAAGGCGCGCGACAGTTGATGCCTGGATTCCGAGAGGCTCTTTCTTCTGAACGCCAGGCCAGCTAGCTCCTGGGGGAACCTCTTGTCTGAGCGTGCCTTCCGAGCCCCGATTTCCAGGAACCGCCTGGCTTCGTCGAAGTCTCCCCGCCTGGCCAGCGCCATGCCACGAAGGAAATCCAATTCAGCCGGGTTATGGGGAGAGGCCGGTATCAATTCAACCAAGGCATTCCAATCTCCTTTGGCATACAACGACCTTGCGCTCGTCAGCAATTCATTTCGTTTCTGTTGTGGCCCTGAGACCGGAAGAGCGAGGTCTGGACTCAACAGGATGAGCGCTAGGAGTACATGGAGGTACTTGGCAGACTGCCCCACATTCCCTCGCCTATTGCAGGCACGTTACGGTGTTATGAGTTCATTCCCTGAGCCAGAAGGTGCCGGAACCGCCAGCAGGGTCCAACGGTTGGTCTGGGCCCAGTCGCGCTCAAAACCCCTGGCGTTGAGTTTCAGTAACTTGCGTTGAGCGGGATCATTGACCAGAACGACGTCTTCATCGGGCATGATCCCAGCCACTACCAAGTAGTGCAACCGGGAGTGGTTCCGCTCCGGCTTGATGCAGACAATGAGGGGGCGGCCTTTGCGCAAATGGTGAGCCAGGTCGGAAAGGCTTGACTGAATGATCCAGGTCCGATAGCCCTGACGGTGCAGGAAGTCTTCCATCTGAGTTCCCTGGATGCCCCGGGCCTTGGGCTTGTGAAGCGCCTTGGCAATCTCTTGCGGGTCCGATAGGTCGGTAGGAACAGATATGCCCCCGTTTTCTGCCCAATAACGCAGGATCATGGCGATGCAGGCAGCCCCGCAGCCTTCTCCCTGTTGCCTGACGTAGGGAACATCCAGCCAAGCCCCTCGCGGGACTTCCGGGAAGGAAGCCCCGCCGGTCTGGGGAGGAAGCACCGATGCGGCCGGGCGAGGCCAAGTGACCAGCAAAAGACCGGCAATCAAGAGGAAAAGAGAGGACCTTCGAATCTGGTTCGAAAGGGGAGAGGCAAGATGCATGTTTGCAGCGGAAGGCTGATGTTGATCAACTAACGCAAACTCCCTACCTCCCAAGGGCCAATCATGGCGACATTGGGCACCCTGTGCGCGTGGAGGTTTCCCTACCTGGCAGCCACGATAATCAGAATCAGAGTGGCGGTGGCCAGGGCTATCACAATATAAGTCAGCTGTTCGTTGGTAAGTGCGCCCGCAGTCAGGTCATTTTGGATTCTCTCCGACTGCAATGCGAGCTTCGCCAGTTCCTCGTCACTGAGTTGGGGAATGGCCCTTTCGATTCTTGCACTCTTCAGCCCCGCAGAGGAGAGGGCTTTCCGGACAGGTTCCGTGGACAAAAATTTCTGTACCTTCGCCTGGTTGTTCTGCCGGGCACTCGAAGCTGCGGACACGGCCGCCTCCAGATCCCTCCGGGTGAGCAGATGATCCTCAGCCTTTAAGGCCTGCACCGGGACCAACTCTAGAACCAGTGCCAGAAGCAGTACGAACCCTGGCATTTTCTTCATACTTCCCTTCATGAACACCTCCTGGGAATGGCACACTCAACCTTCGAACTCCGCGCTGAAAAAAGTCGAGATCCACTCAGATCAGATCACATCTCTCTCACCAGTCCGGATGTTATATCCCTGCTCAACAGGGAGCACAAAGATCCTGCCGTCGCCGATTTCTCCTGTGCGGGCCGTGTCCATTAAAACCTTGATGACCTCATCCACCAGGTTGTCCGGAAGGACCATTTCAATCATCATCTTGGGTAACAGTGTGACGCTATACTCTCGGCCTCGATAGATGGCCTTATGCCCTTTCTGCCGCCCGTGGCCGCGGACTTCGGAGACCGTCATCCCGGCGATATTGAGCTTTTCCAGAGCCTCGCGAACCTCCTCCAGTTTGTTGGGCCGGATGATGCATTTCACCAGTTTCATGGCACTCCTCTTTCCTCAAATGATCAAGTCAGGATCATGGCTCATCACGCTGCTGCAGGACGGTCCAACCGATCTTTCAACATCGCCGCCAGCGTCCGTTGGATTTCGGTCGGAAGTTTTCTGCCCTCTTGCGTCAAGTAGAACACATCAATGGCTTTGTAGCCCTCCGTGGAGATCAAAGCGACCTCGATATTGCACTCGTTCTGAGAGAGGGTACTGGCAATAGCATACAACAACCCGAAACGATCCTTAGTGACGACCTCCATTATGGTATATTTCTCCGAGGATTGATCATCAAAATTAATGAAGGTCGTCACCGGCCCCTTGCGCTTGGGATGATAGAGGATACTGCTTTCCCGTCGTTTGAGCAACTCCGGAAGACTTTGCTGGTCCTGCAGTACTCTCTCCAGGAGAGTGCGGAAGTTTTCGATCTCGCTCTTGTTCAGCTTGAAAGTCTGGAAGCTGTCTTCAAATTCAATGATATCTAAAACGGTACCCCGGCTGTTGGCAAATGCCTGACCCCGCACGATGTTCATTCCGAAATAGGAGAGCACCCCGGTGAGCTTGGCGAACAGGAAAGGCCGGTCGAAAGCCATAATGCTCAACTCGTAGTTGGCTTTGTTCTTGGCAAGCTTCATGGCCAAATCTTCAACGGACCGGACTTTCCGGGAGAGACGGTAGTGCTCAGCGATCTTCTGCTTGGGAGTGAAGCGGAGATAGCGCCGTGGAAAACCGTCCAGAAATTCCTGGATTTCGGCCTGCAGGGGACCTTCCAGTACGTAGTGAGAAACCTCTTCCACCACTCCCCCATTGTGCTGGGTCTGCCAGCGGTCATCGGCAAAATTGTGAGTCAGTTGGGCATCGGTTTCCACGTAGAGCTGCCAGAGCAGGTCCTCTTTCCAGGGGCTGAGTGCCTCCGGGCTGACCGCCTTGATGTCGGCATAGGTTACCAAACAGAGCAACTTCAAGTTCTCCTGAGTGCCGGCGACCTCGGCAAAGCGCCTAACCACCGTGTCATCGGTGATATCGCGGCGCTGGAAGGCATTGGACATCTCCAGATGGTTCTGGATCAGGAAGCGAACCACTCCGAGGTCCTCCTCCGGCAGTTGAATCCTTCGCGCCACCCGGCTCACAGCAGCCAAACTCTTTGGTACATGCCTGCCTCCCATTGCCTTGCCCACATCATGGAACAGCATAGCAAACATCAACAGGTCGGGGCGGCTGAGGTTTTTTAGCACTTCACCATAACGCCGCTCCCGGGGTTTACGGGAGTGATAGAGGGCCTCCAGGTTTTTGATGGTGAGCAGCGAATGCTCGTCTACGGTGTACTTATGGAAGAAGTCCTGCTCCACATGACACCGGATGCGGTCGAACTCGGGGAAGATCTGGCCTAGCAACCCGATGTCGTGCATCAGGTACAAGACTCGGTAAACCTGGTGCTGCTGGCGAAGCAGTCGCAAAAAGAGGTCGCGGACTTCCTGCGATGACCTGACCTGGTCCGTGATCAGGTTGAGGTTCTTCTTGACAAGATCGAGGGCACTTTCGCTGATCGGGATCTGGTACTTGGCGGAGCGGTAAAACAGCTTCAGCATGTTGGCCGGATTCTGCCGGATGACGTCCTCATCCGGGAACTCCAGAGCTCCCCGGCGCACCGCTGTGGTGGTCCAGACAGTCGACTTGAAAGATCGTGCAATCTTGCGCGAAGGAGGAAAGGCCCGCCGGGTCATCGACTCGCAGAAGCTCTGGATGACCTTGGCGCGCAGGAAGTAGTCCCGCATCAGGGCTTCCACCGTTTCCCGCAAGTTCTTGCCTTCGTAGCCGTAATGGCGGGCGATCTCCTCCTGGTACTCGTGAGTCAGTGTGTTCCGGTTGCGACCGCTCAGGAAATGCAAGTAGGTACGCAGGGAGAGAAGGAACTGGCGGGCTTCCCTCAACCGTCGCAATTCCTCGGGACTGAGAAGCTCTCGCTGCCGGTACTCCTTTTCCGTTTCGATTCCACAGAGAATCCGCGCAATCCAACGCGCAGTATGAAGGTCTCTCAATCCTCCCGGGGCTTCCTTGATGTCGGGTTCCAGCTGATAGATGGTCTCATTAAAACGCTTGTGGCGATCCTCATTGGAAGCCAGTAGGGCCTTGAGGAATTCACGGCGGTGCCTGGTCAGGAGGCGCTGCAAATCCGAGCTCTTGAACTGCGCAAAAAGCTTGGGGTCACCGACCAGCAACCGGATGTCAAGCAGGGCCGTCGCTGTCTCCAGGTTGGAAGGGCTGAATGTCAGTTCCTTGGCCTGAAGCACCTGGTGACCGACATTGAGGCCAAGATCCCAAAGGGGATGCAACAAGCGCTTCAGGAATTCCTCATCTTCGAATTCCAGAGGACGATTGAATAGCAGGACCAGATCCAAGTCGGAATACGGGTGAAGTTCGCGTCGTCCCAGCCCGCCGGTGGCCAGGATGGCGATCCCCTTTCCGTTTCCGGACTGGAGCGCACAGGCCTTTTGATAGGCTCCTTCAATGACTCGCTCCATCAGCGCGGAGATTGCACGGGTGGCATCGGCACTGCGAGGATTGGCGCAGAATTCCTCTTTGATCTTGCCCAATTGTTGCTGCAGGCTCTCTCTGGTCATGGGGCATTGAAAATCCCGCTTATTTTTAGCCAACTCGGCAGGAGAAAGCAAACGGAATCACCTCTTCAGCAGAATGCGGCCGGAATAGGTGAGGTGTGCGGAAGGCCCAGCTCCGTCGGGGTTCTCCGCCACGTGGACCCGTATTTTCAGTACGTCTCTTCTGTTTTGAGGAACAGTCAAGTTCAACACGTAAAAGCCGCTTGCCCAGCGGAAGGCTTCCTGGATCATGGTTGCGATGTCAATACCTGCCTTGGAGAGGAGCAACTGCCCCTCCACTGATTCGGCCAGCTGTTTCAGTCCATTCTGGTAAGCTCGATTCAGGGGATCCTGGGCCGGGTCAATGTGAACCACAAAGATCGGAGCTTGATAGCCAGCCATCTGGGAGACCATGTGGGAGATTTTCTCCTGAAGGGCCCGTCCTGCGAAACGGCGGCTTAAATCGCGGCTGTCACTGTAATTCACAGGGGGATTCAAATAATCCTGCCGGTAGTTGCCGATGTCACTGTCCGTGACAAAAATGACCGCCACCCGGGCCCGAGACCGTTGCAGGACTCCGTTGCTGAATTCGGCAATGCTCAAGATTGTTTCCAGCAGGCCAGCCTTTCCAATCTGGCTGAAGGTGTCCAGCTTCTGCAATAGGGTTTTCCGGTCGGGCGTGGGGTCTTGCAGAACTGCAATCTGTTCGCGAGCTGAGATCAATCCCACCCGGTAGTGAGATCCAAGCCTCCTCACTTCCAGCTTCAGTGCCGCCCTCGCGTGGTCGATATTGGCAATGTCTCCCACGGTATCCAGAGCGACAAACAACAAGGTCGGGGTCTCGGGACTGTCCACGCCGGAGACCTCCAGGGAAGTGTCGCCGTCATACACCCGGAAATCGCTGGCTGCAAGGCCACGCTGAAATTCTCCGGAGCTGTCTCGCACCCAAATCGGGATCCGCAACTGTTGAGGGCGACCGCTGGAGGGCGATTTCTCGTTCCGAGAAGGAAATGCAGCGAGCAGGCCCAGGGTAAGGACGATGGTCAGAATGGTCGGAAGGTTGATCTTGCCCAACGGAACCGATCCTAGCTAGAAGTTGAAACGCAGACCCAGCTGGATGACCCTTCCCCCGGATGATCCGATAATCTTTCCCGCATTCAAATTGGGATTCTCCTTGGAACCGATCTCATTGTCGGGCCAGTTCAGGTTAGCGTGGTTGAAAGTGTTGAAAGCCTCGACGATCAGTTCCAGGGTCCAGGCATCCGTTACCGGAAGGCGCTTAGTGAGTGACATGTCGATGTTCTGGGCGCCGGGATTGCGCAAAGTGGGATGAGTCCGGGGTCCGTCACCCAGGGTGAAATCCGGTGGCTGATCGAAGGCCGCAGGATTGAACCACTGAGACGCCGAGGGTTGGTCCACGTGGGGATTGACCCTGGCGACCACATTGACACGCAGAGCCTCGGCTACGCCTCCGGTATTGTTAAAGAGAGGCCTCAGAATGATCGGAGTCCCCGTCCGGAAGGTGGTGACTCCGCTGAAGCTCCATCCCGCCAGGAACCGCTCAATCCAGCTCTCTTCGTTCAGAAAGGTTTTTCCCGGCCCGAAGGGGAATTCATAGAGATAGTTCAATGATAACTGGTGAGTCACGTCATAAGGAGTGATGGATTTTTCAGGTTTCAGATTGCCGGAGTTCTGGGGTTTCATCCATTCGTCAGCAATGTCATCAATGGATTTGGCAAGCGTGTAGAGTGCCGTGAAACTTAATCCGTGTGAGAATCGTTTCTCTGCTCGCAGGTCTCCGCGGTGGGATGTATTTGATCCGATCGGGTAACCGTAGCCGGTGACGATTTCGCGGTACTGCGGATATGGCCGCAGAGAGAAGTTGAAGTTCAGGTCGTTCAACTGATCACGGTATACCAGGGCTTGGGGCGGCAACGCATTTAAATCCAGGCCATTCCCCATGAATCGGTGAGTTCCTTTCTCGCCATAATACCCCACCCGAAGCACAAATTCGGCAGGGAAATCCCTCTCCAGTTCCAGTCGCCAATTCTGGTCATAAGGAAGCGTGCCGATCGGATCCATGTAGTGAGCTCGGGTATGGTTGGCGGCGGTAGGGGAAAGATCAGGCGGCGGGACAAAATCCTGTGGGAAACCGCCACGCAGGACTGCAGCCGGAACTAACTGGTCGTTTGCCGAGATGAAGAGTGGATAAGCATTGAATCCCAGAGTCCCGAAATCGGTGGGGAAGAGCGGGAATGCCTCAAAATACAAGGAATAACCACCCCGGATCACAGTTTTGCGGTCTCCGAAGGGATTTAGAGCCCAACTGATTCCGGGCTCCCAATGTAGCTGGGCGGGAGCGAAGGTTGGGGGATGCCCGTTTTTATCCGCAAAAATGAGTGCGCCTGGGCGGTTGTTCTCCGGGTTGATCAAACTTAGATCGAGGTTGGACTGCTGGTTATATTTTTCTCGCCTGGAGGTGTCGATTTGAAACCCAAGGCTGAAACTCCAATTCAGATTTCGAGTCATCTGGTATTCGTCACCAAACCTCCATTGGTAGTGATCGGTCCGGAAATAGGAAGGCCGAAGTGTAATGGACTGGTCTGCCCGGTTGGAAAACCCCAAGAGGAATTGAGCAAAAGAATCACCCGTATTATTGATGCCTGGCAAACTGGTCAGCCGCCCATTGAAAAGGAATCGTCCTGCAGGTGTTCTGGGCCGAAGCGTATTGACTTGAGACCAGGTAGCCGCAAAGCTCAAGCGAAGGTTGTGATTTTTCCGTCGGATGCTGAAGTCGTTCGACACCGAATAGCCGGCAGTCTGATAGCGGATCAAGGATCCCGGTTGGCTACCGATGCTTAAGTAGGGCCAGAACTCAAACCGGGGGAACGATCCCGCCTGGACTCCACTCAATCCCAACTGCTCCGCGTAATCAACTGGCTGCGCCCCTGAGCCCTCGTTCTTCAAGGAACTATGCCAGGCGGAGAGATTGAACTGGTTCACGATTGCAGGTGAGAGGTTAAAGGTCTCGCTCATCCCCATACTCCGGGAACTGACCCGCCGGGGAGGATCTCCGGGATTGGCGGGGTTCTCAAAGAGAGGAGCGGCCCCGGTGAGTCCACTGGACAGACGTCCATTCCAGGTAAGCTTATGGCGGGCAAACAAGTTGTGATCCAGCTTCCATACGATCCCGTTGGGGGTGTTGGTCTCTACTGAGTTTGTAAAGAAGTTGTTTCTCAGAAATGGTCCGACGTTAGTATTGGGCTGTGGGTAGTAAGCCGCAGCATTGAGAGCCACGGGGTCCAGCCGCTCCCGGGGTATGATGTTGGCGGGGAAAGGGTCCCGCAGATATTCCAGATTGTTCAGCGAGACCGGTCTCGACGTGTCGAAGGCGGGATTCGGACGGGTGGTGAGAGGATCATAGATCGTAACCGGGACTCCGGCGTTATCTACCAGGTCGGAGAAATCCCCAAAGCGCTGTGGCCCGGTAGGAATTGTTTCTAGTCGGGGCCTCGAGATCCTCTCTCTCGTTCCTTCGTAGGTCAATGAAAAAAAGGTTTTCCCGCGTCCATCGTACAGTCGTGGAAGCTTGACCGGCCCGGTGAGATTGAAGCCAAACTGGTTCCGTCTGAGGACGGACTTGGACCCATTGGCCTGACGCACTTGATGGGGCAGGGCGTCCAGGGCGTCGTTTCTCAGATATTCGTAAAAATTGCCGTGATAATCCTTGATCCGGGAGAGTGTCTTTGCCTGATTGCCGGCCGATTGCGTGGATGTCAAACGCTCGATCTGCACCCGATATTCTTGAAGGGCCTGATCAAAGACAGATTCGTCATGAGACAGACCGTCATCCGCCTCTGGCTCAGGTTTTGAGCTGTCCGGTTGCTTTGTCACAGCCGGAGCCTGAGCAGTTCTTGGAGATAGCAAGGAGAGCAGGGGAGGGAACGGCAGGGGCCCGATCTCAGCCAAATTAGTCGGGGCGAGGCAGAAACACAGGAGGAACCAACTCATCCTGCAAACCATTCGGGGGTGTAGTTCATAAGGCCTATCTGAATAACTGCCAAGCATGGATCCAAGCAGCGCGTTGCAGGATTCAAGCAACAGACTGAGTATCCCGCAATCGTGGAAGGGTTGTCAACCGCCCGCAGATTCCCGCCGGGGATGAAGGAGGGGCCGCCAGAATTTCCGTAGGACTCAACCTTATTCCAAGATGGGATTCTGCGACTCACATAAGTCCATGATACTAAAACGAGAATGAAGGCCTGCTTAAGTGTGCGGGAAACCTCTGTAATAGGCACCATCTCGAAGTCGTGACTTGCCTAGTGGAATTGAACCGTGCGAGGATATCGTCGCAAACGAGGAGTTCACTGGATCTGAGCCGTTCATGTATCATAGGCAGTAAAGAAAGACGATGCCTTGTTGCTGACACATATCTCATGGAGACACCCATGCCTGACTCTGCCCCGTCTGCCCATGCAGAAGTTGTTTCCGA
This sequence comes from Terriglobia bacterium, assembly GCA_041484625.1. Taxonomy (GTDB): domain Bacteria; phylum Acidobacteriota; class Terriglobia; order Versatilivoradales; family Versatilivoraceae; genus JBGPHY01. Next base: position 11,797 of record JBGPHY010000001.1, read on the forward strand.
AAGTACCCTGCAGGATTCCCAGCTATACATCAATCGGGAACTGAGCCTCCTGCAGTTCCAGTACCGGGTCCTTGAAGAAGCCCAGGATCCGGGCAATCCCTTGCTGGAGCGAGTTAAGTTCCTGGCGATCGTTGGGTCCAATCTGGATGAGTTCTTTATGGTGCGGGTGGCAGGACTACAGCAACAGATGGCCGCCGGGGTGCCTGACGTATCAGAGGACGGACATGCTCCGTCTGCACAATTGGCTGTAATCCGCCGTGTAGCCGGCAAGCTGATGATCCAGGGGCGGGAGTGCTTTCAGCAGGAATTATTGCCGGTCCTGGCCAAGGCCGGGATATTCATTCTAAATTACTCCGACCTGGACGACAAGCAGCGCTCCAAGATGGAGAAGTATTTCACGGAAATTGTTTTCCCTGTATTGACTCCCCTCGCCTTTGACCCCGGACGCCCCTTCCCTCACATTTCCAATTTGAGCCTAAACCTTGCCATCCTAATAAAGGACAAGGCCGGCAATGAGCATTTCGCACGCCTCAAGGTGCCTGATACCCTCCCTTCCTTGGTGCCGATCAAACGTTCCTCGGGGGGATTGCGCAAAGACGGGACGGCTCCGCACAACCATTACTTTGTCTGGCTGGACCAGCTCATTGCCGCTAACCTGCAGACGCTTTTCCCCGGGATGGAGATTGTAGAAGCTCATCCCTTTCGGGTGACCCGGGATGCCGATCCCGTGATCCAGGATCTGGAAGCTGACGATCTACTGGAGACGGTCGAAGAAAGCGTGCGGCAACGCCGCTTTGGCGCCGTGGTTCGGTTGATTGTGAACCGGGCCATGCCCCGGCAGATCCTGGAGATCCTGGTGAATAACCTCGAGGTCGATAGCCGGGATGTGTATACGGTGGATGGCCCACTGGCGCTTAGCAGCCTGATGAGCATTTACGGCATTGAGCGCCATGACTTGAAAGATCCCCCTTTCATCCCCTATTTCCAACCAGCGCTGGATACCAGCTCCGAAGACAGCGAAATCTTCGCCGCTATCCGGCGCGGACCCGTTGTCCTGCATCATCCCTTTGATTCTTTCAAGCACGTAGTGGATTTTCTCAACGCCGCGGCCCGAGATCCGGATGTCCTGGCCATTAAGATGACCCTCTATCGGGTGGGAAGGAACTCTCCGGTGGTGGCTGCACTCCTGAAGGCCATGGAGAATAACAAGCAAGTGGCCGTACTGGTGGAACTGAAAGCCCGGTTCGACGAGGAAAGCAATATCCATTGGGCCAGGGCTCTCGAAGCCGAGGGGGTCCACGTGGTGTACGGCCTACTGGGATTGAAAACCCACTGCAAAATCGCCTTGGTGGTGCGTCGGGAAGGAAAGCGCATTCGCCGCTATGTGCACTTGGCTACCGGCAACTATAACCCGGTGACAGCCCAGTTATATACCGACCTCGGATATTTCACCTGTGATGATACAATTGGATCGGACGCCACAGATCTCTTCAACTATTTGACCGGCTATTCAGCCAAGTCCGATTACCAAAAGCTGCTTGTGGCCCCTATCAATCTCCGGAGCCGCGTTGAAGAGCTGATCTTGCGGGAGATTGAGCACCAGCGAAATGGGCGGCAAGGGCACCTCATTTTCAAGATGAATTCACTGGCCGACAGGTCAGCGATTCACTTGCTTTACGAAGCCTCTCAAGCCGGAGTGAAAATAGACTTGCTGGTGCGCGGGATTTGTTGCCTGCGGCCGGGTCTGCCCGGAATCAGCGAAAACATCCGGGTGGTCAGTATAGTGGGCCGATTCCTGGAGCACAGCCGGATCTTCTATTTCCGCAACGGCGGTGACGAGGAAATCTACCTGGGAAGCGCTGACCTGATGCCGCGCAATCTGAACTATCGGGTGGAAGTCGTGTTTCCTGTTGAGGATTTCCGGCTGATCAGGGTGTTGCGGGATGAAGTACTGGAGACCTACCTGGCCGACAATTTCAAAGCCCGCCTGATGGCCAGCGACGGCACTTATTCCCGGCTGGTGTCGAATGATGCCAATCCTTCTCTCAACGCCCAATCCTGGTTTCTCCAGAACCGGACCGGCAAGCCTCCCAGGGTATAGTGTTCATAACCCTTCGCCTGAGAATCGACGGCGTGAAAGGCCGGCGGGGTATTGTCAAGTTGAGAAGATCCGCGCAGACTGGGTGGATGAAAACCAATGCGCCCAGCTATCGCGGATACCGATTTCCGCCTGATATCGTCAGCCATGCTGTTTGGCTCTACTACCGCTTCTGCTTGAGCTTCCGTGATGTGGAAGCCCTCCTGGCAGAGCGTGGGATTACCGTATCCTGCGAGACGATCCGCCAGTGGTGTCGGAAGTTTGGTACCGATTACGCCCGGGGACTCAGGCGACGACAAGGTCGCTTGGGCGACACGTGGCACCTGGACGAACTGTTCGTGACTATCCAAGGTCAGCGACAATATCTAAGGAACCTCGGCGGCTGGTCACCGATAAGCTGAGGAGCTATCAAGCAGCGCACCGCGCTATCATGCCTTCTGTCGTGCACGACACCGAACGCTACGCTGACAATCGGGCTGAAGTCCCGCATAAGACGGTTCGACAGCGCGAGCGACCAATGCGAGGGTTCAAATCCGCCGCTCAAGCGCAACGATTCTGGCCTGTACACGGAGTCATCCAGAATCTCTTCCGAGTCGGACGCCACCTGCTGCGGTCAGCTAGCCACCGGATGTTGCGAACCCATTCCCTGCTGGTGTGGCATGAGACAACGTGTGCCTTTAGTATCGGACCTCACCAGGTCCTGACTCTGAGGCTGTCCGTGAAATGATGGGGAGGATGTCCTTTTCCTCCGCGGGTAACAAGCACATCTAAGCTAGGTCAACTGATTCTCTTGAGCCGGGTGACCCTTCCGTCTGAAATCCACTCCACCACATAAATGTTGCCCGTATGGTCAAAACAGGCAGCATGAGGGGAGACGAATTTCCCTGCCACTCGATCTTCGTGAGCGATATTGGGCCAACCCTTCATATTCCAGACCTCCGGATTGTCCCCGAGCTGAGTGATGAGCTTGTTGTTTTTATCAAAAAGTGTAACACGTCCGTGGAGATCGGGGATGACCAGTTCAATCGTGATACTGGTCGAAGTGACACGGGCGGCGCAATTCGTCAGTCACAAAACCCAGGTGTTTGCCGTCCAGCGTGAATGTCTGCAACCTTCGGTTACTGCGGTCAGCCACAATCACCACTGGGTTGGTCCCACGAATGTCCACCCAAATACCGTGGGGGCAGTCCAGCTTTCCTGCCTCACTGCCTTTCCCGCCCCAGGAGCGGATGTACTCGGCCCGGGCGTTGTACTGGTGGACCCAACTGAGGCCGTAGCCGTCCGCCACGTAGAAGTCCCCATTGGGCGCCACGGCTACATTGGTCGGTTTGTATTCTTCTTCTTTTTGGTAGATTCCTGTATCTTTGGGGTAAGTGAGTGTCCAGACCACTTCCCCATCGAGGCTCGTCTTGACCACGATATGGCGGACATAATCGGCCAGGTACAGGTATTCTCTGTTTCCTTCCTTGCTGAGTAACATGCCGTGGGCCCCCTGCTGGAATTCCTTCCCCCACGACTTGATGAACTTTCCGTCGCTGTCAAAGATGACGACCGCATCCGGACTCTGGTTGTGAATGTACACTCGTTGCTGGGAATCGACGATTACGCCATGGGTATAGCCGTACTGGACGCCTTCGGGAAGTTTCCCCCACCCTGGAACGAACTCGTAAAGATGGGAACCGCTGCCGAGAATCACGGTCTTTTCCCCGCCGGATTTATCGCTTGCCAGGATTTGGGGGACGGCTGCCGCCACCGCACCGCCACTGATCGTTTTCATAAAACACCTCCGGGTCAGGACACGGCCCGTCCGTTGCGCAGTTTTCTGCGGGCGCATATTAGTCTTCTCCACATTTCGTAGGGTTCGATGGCTGCCATCATAAAGATTCCTCGGCTGCCTGGCAACCAATTCCCTCGACTTCACGTTCTACGGCTCGAGTCTGCGCCGGACCTCGATCCCGACGGCACCGATTTGGTCTGTGAAGGGCCGTAATTTGCGGATGGCGAATTGAACGGACTCTACGGGGAACTGACCCAAAATGGCCTGACAGGCCTGATGGGCGATTTCTTCCAGCAGTTTAAAACTCCCCCGGCCGCAGACCTGCTCGAGGGTTGCAAAGACTGCGGCGTAATCCACGCCCCGAGAAAGGTCTCCCGTTTCGCCTGCCTGGCTCAGGTCGGCCTCCAGCACGACATCGAGCCGGCAAGGTTGCGGCCGGATACGCTCTGCTTCGGTCACACCGACTGCAATCCAAAAGCGAACATCTTCCAAGAGGATTCTGTCCACTTCGATTAACTCTTTTCCGGGGTCTGCTCGGGATGGGCGAAAGGTCCGATCAGTGGCTGTCGCCTATGCACGGGGTAGTCCTTCCTCAGGGGATGGCCTTCGAACTCCTCGTACATGAGGATACGTTTTAGATTGGGATGGTTGCGAAACTTGATCCCAAACATGTCCCAGACTTCGCGCTCAAACCAATCGGCTCCCCGCCAAAGATCTGTCAGCGAATCGACTTCTGGGTTCTCGGCTTCCACTGGCACCTTGAGGCGGACCCGCTGCTTATGGGAGAGCGAAAAGAAATGATAAACCATTTCAAAACGGGGCCGCTTGTTCATTTTCAAGCCGTCCACCGCCGTCAGATCCATCAGAAAATTGTAGTCCAAATCGGGATCATGCTTGAGGAATGTGGCTACCGGGACCACCTCGTCCGGGAGGATGACCGCCGTGTCATCCCCCCGAAAGGAAAGGGTTCCCAGGATGCTGCTACCGAATTTCTCCTTCAACTTTGTCAGGGTCGGGCTGTCTTCAGCCATTGTCTAGAATTCCTGTCTGGAATGCTGGATTTTCTCCTGCAATTTCATAAGTCCGTCGAGCACGGTTTCGGGACGAGGGGGACAGCCAGGAATATAGATGTCTACCGGGACAATCGTATCAATTCCCTGCACCGTGGCGTAATTGTCGTAGAACCCGCCAATGCACGTGCACACGCCGAAAGCCACAACCCACTTGGGCTCGCACATCTGGTCGTACACTCGTTTCAACACCGGGGCCATCTTCTGACTGATCGTCCCCACTACAAACAGGACATCAGCCTGGCGGGGTGAGAAACGCGGGAAGCCTGCTCCAAAACGGTCCAAATCATAATGAGAGGCCGCTGTGGACATAAACTCCATCCCGCAGCAGGCGGTCACAAAGGGATACTGAAACAGGGAGTACTTACGGGCCCAGGCCACGGCCTTCTCTATTTTTGAAGTGAGGAATCCATCACGGAGCATACTCTGCACCCTTTCAAATTGTTTCTGACACACCGACCTCCGTCGCGCCTACCCAACCCCCTCCATTGAAGTGTTGCACGGTGCCATTTTACTTGCCATTGCCATGTTAACACGCCCATCGGCCCGAGTCCAAGCGGAGCTTTTCCGAAGACTTCCCTCTCCCCCTCGCTCTCAAAAAGGGTAGAATAAAGATCTTCAGCCACCAGGATAACTACTGGCGGATGGCAGGAGGGAAGGCCTGGGATAGTCCCAAGGAGAATGTTCTTTGTCTTGGTTCATATCCTCGCCAGACCAAATGCCGAGAGCGTCGAGGAGAATGAGGACGGAAAAGAAGTAGCAAGGAGTCTTACAAGACTCAGGCAGAAGACGTTTAGTGCTCCGGAAAGAGCATAAGGTGCTTTTCGGCAGCCAGTTTCCAACGATTCCTTACAGAGGTTTTCAAGATGAAACGAGCGATTGTTTTCCTGGGGACGTTGTTATTTCTTCCCGCCCTCTGGGGGCAGAACGTCCCCGTTCAAGAACATGTTTTGGATAATGGCATGAAACTGATGATGGTCCCGCGAAAAGGAGATCCCAACATTGTGGCTGGTTGGATCGCCAAAGTGGGATCGGTCAATGAGCGGCCCGGTATCACCGGCATTTCCCACCTGTTTGAGCACATGATGTTTAAGGGAAGTCACACGATCGGGACCCACAACATCAAGGAGGATCTGAAGCTCATTGACGAGATGGATGCTCTCAAGGCTGAGATGCGAAAAGAAGAACAGGTGCTTATCGAGAAGCAGCGAATGGGCGAAATCGAAAACCCCAGCGATCCCAAGTACCGTTCTCCCCATTACCAGGAGCTGTTGTCCCGTTACGAGGCCATGCTGAAGCAGCAAAAGGAACTGATTGTCAAAGATGAGTTTGCCCAGACCTACACGGCTGCAGGGGCCTCCGGAATGAATGCCGGCACTAGCGAAGATTTCACCGTTTATTTTGTGAACGTGCCAGCCAACAAGCTCGAGCTGTGGTTTTGGATGGAATCTGACCGCCTGGCCAATCCGGTGTTCCGCGAGTTTTATTCGGAGAGAGACGTGGTTCGCGAAGAGCGGCGTCTGCGGACCGAAAGTACGTCGATAGGTAAGTTCGAAGAAGAATTCGATACCATCTTCTGGAATTCCTCTCCCTATCTCTGGCCGGTAGTCGGTTGGCCGAGTGACGTAGAGGGAATCACTCGCGAAGAGGCTAAGGCCTACTTCGACGTCAACTATGCCCCCAATAACATCAGCGCCTGCCTGGTGGGCGACTTCGAACCCGACCAGGCAATAGCTCTGGCCAGGAAATACTTCGGCCGGCTGAAGCATGGCCCCCGGGAACCGGAACCGGTACGTACCCGTGAGATTAAGCAGTTGGCCGAAGCGCGCATGATTGCCTATGCCGAAACGAACCCTGAAGCCGTGGTTCGCTATCACACCGTGGCGGACGGTCACAAGGATGAACCCGCCCTGATGATTCTGGCAGACCTCCTGAACGGCCGGACCGGGCGGCTTTATAAGTCCCTGGTATTGGAGCAGGCCGTTGCCAATTCCGCTTCAGCCTCCCATGAAGGCAGGAAGTACGAGGGTGTGTTTGAGATTCACGGAGTGGCCAAACCGGGAATGACTCCGGAGGAAGTGGAAAGCGCTCTCTCCAAAGAATTGGAGAAACTGAAAAACCAAACCGTCGGCGAGCGCGAACTGCAAAAGGTCAAGAACCAGAATGCCGCAGCCGACTTTCGGCGACTCCAGTCTAACTATGCATTGATGCTGCAGCTGCTGATTCGCGACTCAGGCCGCGGCTGGCAGTTCATCAATACCGACCCCAAACTGGTTCAAGCGGTTTTCGCAGCGGACGTCATGAGAGTGGCGAATACCTACTTCACTCCAGAAAACCGGACTGTCGCAATTTATTACACCAAGAAGTCGGGAGGAGGAGAGGCGGATCCATTGCTCCAGGACCTGGACGATCAGGAGAAACAAAGGGTCCAACAGATGAAAGCCCAGGTGGGAAGCATGAGTAAAGAACAGGTGCAGCAGGCCCTGCAGCAGATCGAGCAACAGGCCAGCCAGGTCCCCGCGGACAAGCGGAAACTCTTCCAGGCGATGAGAAGGATATTGGAAACGAGACTCCAGCCCTCGGAGGGAGGGAAATAACCATGATCCATTTCACATGCCGTCACATTTCAACCCTGCTGATCCTGGTCGGACTGATCCTGCCTCCAGTGGTGAGCCACGGACAGTCCGTCCTGAGTCCGGAGATTCCCGCTCATCCGCGAGAATTGAAATATCCCGAACTGAAATACAATCCACCGAAGAAGGACCAATATCGCCACGTCCTGTCGAACGGCGTGGTGGCAATTCTGGCGGAAGACCATGATCTACCGCTGGTCAATGTCTCTGTGCTGGTCCGGACCGGCAGCTACCTTCAACCCAAGGGCAAGGAGGGATTGGCCAGCATGACGGGAAGCCAGATGCGCGCGGGAGGAACATCCCGCATGAGCGCCGAGCAGTTTGACGAAGAGGCCGCTTTCCTGGCTGCCGAGATTAGCAGCGGGATTGGAGACACCCAGGGGACTGCCAACCTCAATTGCCTCTCCAAAGACCTGGACCGGGGATTGGACCTGTTTTTCGATATGCTCAAAAACCCGGGATTCCAGCAGGACCGGATCAACCTGTACAAGAGCCAAGCACTCCAGGGGATGGAGCGGCGGAATGACGATACAGCCTCCATTCAATCCAGGGAATGGACCCGCCTCGTGCGCGGGGACTCCCATTTCACCACGGCCTGGAGTACCAAGGCCTCCATTGAGTCTATTACCCGTGAAGACCTGGTGGCTTTCCACCAGAAGTATTACCACCCGGGGAACTTCATCCTTTCCGTGTCCGGAGATTTCAATTCCAAAGAAATGCTCACCAAACTGGAAAAACCCCTGGCTGGCTGGCCGGAGTCTAAAGAGAAGGTCCCGCCAGTACCCAAACCTCTCCAGGTTTTGGTGCCGGGGGTTTACGTGATTAACAAGCCCGATGTGAACCAGGGGCGCGTCTCCATGGGACACCTGGGAACGATGCGCGACCACCCGGATTTCTATGCGCTCAGCCTCATGAACGACATTCTGGGAGGCTCCAACTTTGCCTCGCGCCTGATGACGCGAGTTCGCTCGGACGAGGGGTTGGCCTACGATGTTGGTTCCGACTTTGGCTTCGGCGTTTACTACGACGGGGTCTTTCAGGCGGCCTACCAGTCCAAGAGCGCCACGGTCGCCCAGGCCGCCGCGATTGTCAAGGAAGAGGTCGAGAAACTGCGCAGCCAGAAGGTGAAACCTGATGAATTGGAGAGTGCCATCACCTACCGGGTCGAGGTCTTCCCGCGCTATTTCGCAACGGCACCAGCCATTGCAGGAACCTTTGCCAATGACGAATACACCCACCGGCCAGCCGGGTTCTGGGAGTCTTATCGCGAACGCATTCGGGCCGTGACTGCCGATGACGTTTTGCGTGTCGCTCAGAAGTACCTTCACCCCGACCAGTTGCTGGTCCTAGCGGTGGGGAATGTCGATGACATGTTGAAGGGCAGCCCGGACAAGCCTGAATACGCGCTGAAGAAACTCGCCAAGAATGGTGAAGTCCAGCGAATCCCGCTACCTGACCCTCTGACGATGGTCTACCCGAAACAATAGAAACGCGGCGGAGTTTCAAGAGACTTCAACCATGGGACGACTCCAAACACTTGCACCGTTGCGACCCTATCTGCGGCGTTACCAGCCTCGGCTGATACTCGGGTTCATCTGTGTGGTCCTTTCCAATGCGGCTGCGGTCCTCTCTCCGCTGGTTCTCAAGTTCGCAGTGGACAGCCTGAAACAGCCTGTTCAACGGGATCGCCTCCTGCTCTACAGTCTGCTGATCGTGGGGTTTGCCATTCTGGAGGGGCTTTTCCTGTTCCTGATGCGGAAGATTCTGATTGGGATCTCCCGCTACATGGAATATGACATGCGAAACGATCTGTTTGCCCATTTATTGGGGCTCTCGCGCCGCTACTACCAGCAAAACAGGACGGGCGATATCATGTCCCGCGCCACCAACGACATGAATGCCGTCCGAATGCTGCTGGGCCCCGGCATCATGTACTCGGCCAATACAGTCGTGCGAATGATTGTTGTCCTTTTCCTGATGCTACGTATCAGCCTGGTACTCACAGGCTTCGCTCTGGTTACCATCCCCACGGTCTCTCTGGCGGTGAAGTACTTCGGTTCGTTAATTCACAAACGGTTCGAGAAGGTCCAGGAGGCCTTTTCCGAGATCAGTGCCAGGGCTCAGGAGAATCTGGCCGGAGTTCGCGTCATTCGCGCCTTTACCCAGGAGTCCAGTGAAATCGAGCAGTTCCGGCGTCTCAACCAGGACTACGTCCAGAAAAACCTTCAGCTGATTCGAATTTGGGGAACCTTCTATCCGCTGCTCGGGGCCCTGCTGGGAGCAGGGGGGGTCTTCATTTTGTGGCTGGGGGGCCGGCAGGTCATGGCCGGGCAGATCACGCTGGGTGATTTTGTCGCCTTCAATGCCTACCTGGGAATGTTGACCTGGCCGATGATCGCCTTGGGCTGGGTGATTAACATCATGGAGCGGGGGATGGCCTCGATGGGACGAATCAGCCGGATCCTGGACGCCCCCGCAGAGGTCATTGACAATTCCGTAAGAGTCTCACCTCAGACTCTGCTTGCGGCTGAAACTCCGGAAGAGGGGGCTCTGCTCAGGCAACCACGCGACCTGGATCGAGTGTCGCCTGCAGTCGGAGAGATTCGGGACTGGGGCAAGGCATTATCACAGAAGCAACCTGAACCCCCTCAGGTAGTCTTCGGTGAAATCGAGTTTGACCATGTCTCTTTTGCCTACAACGGCACGCCCGTCCTGCGGGATATCGATTTGAGAATCCCACAGGGCGCAACCTATGCGATTGTCGGGGAGACGGGCTCGGGCAAGAGTACCCTGATCAACCTGCTGGGAAGGCTCTATGACCTGAACCAGGGAGAAATCCGCATCGACGGCATCCCCATCCAACGGTACCACCTTCAGACCTTAAGGCGCAGCATCGGCTATGTTCCCCAGGAGACTTTCCTGTTTAGTCAAACGATCCGAGAGAATATCGCGTTCGGAATCGAAGAGGGGCGAGAAGAAGAGATTGGCGAAGCCGCCCGGCTGGCCCATATCCTGCCAGATATCGAAGAGTTTCCCAGGAAATTCGAAACCTTTATTGGAGAGCGGGGGATTACCCTCTCCGGTGGACAGCAACAGAGAACGGCCATTGCCCGTGCCCTGATCCGCAATCCTCGCATCCTGATTCTGGATGATGCCCTCTCCAGTGTTGACACATACACGGAAGAGAAAATCCTGTCGGCCCTGAAGGATATTATGCGCGACCGGACCTCGATCCTCATCAGCCATCGGGTCTCCACCGTGAGATTTGCCGACCAGATCATCGTGCTCAATGGCGGGCAGATTGTGGAACGCGGTACCCACGATGAGCTCTTGGGGCTGACCGGATATTACGCCGACCTGTATCAAAAGCAGTTGTTGGAAGAAGAACTGGCAGAAAGCTGACACGATGGAAGCAAGGAACCGGAGGGCCGATTCCCTGCCCTTTCAGAGCTCACATGTTTCTTGAGCCTTGCACCTTGCTCCTTTAAACGGTATGCACCACGAAGAAGAGGCCCTTGGAAAAGCGTACGACTCGCGGCTAATGCGGCGGCTTCTGGGCTACCTCAGGCCCTACCGCTGGCAGGTACTGACAGCCCTGGTGATCATTGCCGGGGCTTCGTTGCTGCAGGTTAGCGGCCCGTACCTGACGAAGATCGGGATTGACCAGCATATTGCCCGCCATGACTATCCGGGGCTGAATCGCATTGCCCTGGTCTACCTGGCCGTCATTATTGCCGGCTTCCTCTTGGGATACGTCCAGACATTTATCATGCAGTTGACCGGGCAAAAAATCATGTTCGACCTGCGCATGCAGATCTTCTCCCACCTGCAGGAGCTGCCCCTGTCGTTTTTTTACAAGAACCCCGTGGGACGCCTGATGACGCGCGTGACGACGGATGTGGACGTTTTGAATGAATTGTTCACTTCCGGGGTAGTGACTCTGCTGGGGGACATCCTGGTCCTGGCTGGCATCGTGGTGATCATCTGTATCGTCAACCTCAAACTGGCTCTGGTGGCCCTTTCGGTCATCCCGGTGTTGTTCCTCATTACGATGGTCTTCAAAAACAAGGCCCGGGACTCCTACCGGCGTGTCAGGACGGCCATTGCCCGCATCAACGCTTTTTTGCAGGAACACCTCACCGGCATGTCGGTGGTGCAACTGTTCAACCACGAGCAGAAGAGCTTCCGGCAATTCGATGAGATCAATCGGATCCATTTGAAAGCCAATTTGGATTCAGTGATGGCCTACTCGGTCTTTTATCCGGCAGTGGAGATCGTCAGCGCAGTGGCCATCGCGCTGATCATCTGGTATGGCGGCGGCAAAGTCATCCAGCAGGAGCTGACTTTTGGGGCCCTGGTGGCCTTTATTCAGTACGCCGAGAAATTCTTTCGTCCCATCGCCGATCTCAGCGAGAAGTACAACATCCTGCAGTCGGCCATGGCCAGTTCAGAAAGGATCTTCAAACTACTGGACACGCCGATCGACATCCGGTCCCCGCAAACCCCGGTCGGGCTGGGCGCGGTCCGTGGAGAGGTCGAGTTCCGCAACGTCTGGTTTGCGTACAACCGCCTGAGTTCGAATCTTCCTTCCGGCAATACGGAGACCGAGTGGGATTGGGTGCTGAAAGACGTTTCCTTCAGAGTAAAACCCGGGAAATCGGTGGCTATTGTCGGACACACTGGGGCGGGAAAGACCACTTTGACGAGCCTCCTCATGCGGTTCTATGATGTCCAGAAGGGACAGATCCTGCTGGACGGACATGACATTCGAACGCTTGACTTGAAGCAACTACGCAGCGCTTTCGGGTTCGTGCTTCAGGATGTTTTTCTGTTTTCCGGAACCATCGCCAGTAACATTCGTCTCGGCACCCCGTGGATTACGGAAGAGGCAATCTTCCGGGCTGCCCGCGATGTCAACTTGGAGGGTTTCGTAGAGGATCTGCCTAACGGATACACTGAAGAGGTGAGGGAGCGGGGAAGTACCCTCTCGACCGGGCAAAAGCAACTCATAGCCTTCGCTCGGGCCCTGGCCCATGATCCCAGAAACCTGATCCTGGACGAAGCCACCTCCAGTGTTGACACCGAGACCGAACTCAAAATCCGTGAGGCGATTGCCCGCTTGATGAAAGGCCGCACTTCCATCATTGTCGCCCATCGGCTTTCCACCATACAAAACGCTGACGAGATTATACTGATGCACAAGGGGCGTGTCCGGGAAAACGGTACTCACCAGGAATTGCTGGCCCAGCGAGGGCTCTACTATAAGCTCTATCAGCTCCAGTATAGGGACCAGGAACTGCCCCTTTCGCCGAAGTGATCCGCTTGTCAGATGCCGATATGGTTCATACCCTCAGGCCTCAAGCAACGGTCGAATTGTATTGATGGGGAAAACAGAAGGCAAGAAAGTGGGGTATATCAACCCGCCGATGTTTCAACCAAGACTTCCAGGACAGAGACCCGATTTGTGCTTCCTGTTATTCCCTAATAGCGTTGACATTTCATGGTCTGCTTTGCAGCAAGAACTGCCAATTGTTCCATATTACCTCTCGATCAAGGGTTCTTGCGCCTCCTCAGTAATAAGGACGAAGGAACCTCGATCAGCATGGACCGGTCCAATTCAACCGCTTCCACACGTTTGTTGTAGATCTCGATCAGGAGTAATAATTGCTCCGGCAACATGTCCCCCGAAAACCCAGCTAATTCTGCGACATTTTGGGCTACAAAGCTCTCAATGCTGCTCAATGTAAATCGCCCTAAAACCGTTGCTTCAGCTTCAGGCCTAAAAAGAGCCGTCGTCCGTTCTGGGACTAGTAGCCAAGGGGATAAGTCGTCCTGAATGTTTTGCTGGCATTTTTCAAGTACGGCGATCGTCGGGGCAACAGTGACATGAAATACCGTGTCACCAACTAAGAAATCGCCTGGCCGATCTTGGGGTGCGTCGGCTGTGCTATAGGATTTGTTTTCGATCTGATAGCTAGGAAACCTCAACTCGAGCTTTGCTCCTACAAGGTATTGTGCCACCGGGCCCTCTTTGCCACGAGTTTTCGCTACCCTGAGGATCGCACCCACAAACTGATAAGCACTCTCGTTACTTGAGTACTTACATTCAAGAAGTTGTCGTGAATGAAACTCCTTCACCCTTTCAACTAGGAACTCTTGGAGCTCATTAAGCACGGGGATACGCTCGCTTTTTCCCAGATCTTCGAGTCGTGCTTTGCCGATAGCCTCCAACATGGCCTTCATATCACCGCGCAAACCTCGATTTGTCCTTCCTCCTTCCGCCACAAATCTTCTTGTCTCCCCAAATGCCCCGAGGATCTTTTTTACTGCTGTTCCGCTTGCCCCTTTCACTTGGGCCCCTCCACGGGCTGTGTGGGACTCAATGTCTACGGAATACTCCTCCTTTAGACGTTCCAAAACGACCAGCGCTCCACCTACAGTTCCTTTTGCTGGGAAACTCTCATTGTAATGTTCCAGTGCATCGAACCATGCACTAAATTCGTTCAGCGCCAACTCAGCGGCTTTTGTCTTTCTCTTCAACGGGACCCCCCCGAGCCATATGCTGCAAGTCCCATGGTATCCGGCGACTCGCGCCCATCGCTCCCTTTTTCGAGCTGATGAGATAAAACATTTAGGTAATTACGCGCGATCCATTGGATTACGGGGACGCACACTGCGTCACCAAACCCGAAATAGGCTTGGTTCATGGGCACAGTAATCTTGAATTCGTCTGCACCCATGAGTCGAGCGCACTCGTGCGGAGTCAGCAAGCGGACATGGTATGTTCCATAACCCGCCTTGAAGAGGATCTGCCTCCCGCTTCCACCTCGAGGTGTTCTGAGACATCCAGCTAGTCCGTCGGTCCGCAACTCGGCCATTGATTTGCCCTTTCGTATCCGGCGGAAGACCGTTCCAAAAGACCATTCTCCTCGGGAAATCATCTTTTCCGCAATTTCACGGTGGCGTGTGCTCATCTGATTAAGCAAATATTCCGCACGCTCTCCGGACCACCATAGTGCCGATTCTGGATGTATATCCTCGAGTATGTCCCCCAATTGACAATTCCCTAACGGCGTCGCAGGAAGCTGGCGAAGGTTCCATTTGATGTTAGGGTGAGTGAAAATGAAGTCTGCCAACAAAGGTGGGCGTACGCTGCTCTGGTAGAATCGTTCCGCAATCATTTGAGTCTTGGCCTGCTTGACTTCAACCCCAACGACGAAAAGACGCTGCCGACTCTGCGGAAGAAAGGAGGAGGCATCCACGATGAATGCATCCACACCATAACCTAGTTTGTTTAGCGCAAGCATAGCGTCCTCAAAATCCCGTCCCCCGTGCGATGTCAGAAAACCAGTCACATTTTCGACAAGTATCAACGGAGGCCGGCGTTCTCTCATGCCCCGCAACACATTCACAAAACCCCAGAATGCAGATGAATTCCTTCCCCTCAGGCCCTCCCGTCTGCCTGCAAGAGAAAGGTCATTACAGGGAAAAGAGGCCGTAGCTAGTGTGACATTAGGTACTTTCGAAGGGTCAATTAAGTGAATATCTCCCAAAAGGAAATGCTGATCGGCGTCGGGAAAGTTCGCCCGATACATTACCTCCTTTTGGGGGTCGATATCGTTCGCGAAAACAATCTGCCAGCCCTCACGCTCCAAGCCGATTCGCATGAGACCAATGCCCGCAAAGAACTCGGCAAACATCTTCGGTGAAGATACTTCTCGTTTTTGCTGCATCAAAGCCATTAATTTCAAGTGCCTTGTCGGCGGCGTTCAAGGGTATTTCTGACCCGCCTTAATACGCGCCATTCATCTCGGAGATCGTGTTCCCATAATCGCAAGACATGCCACCCTAGTCGTCGAAGTTCGCGACTGACCAAGCGGTCACGCGCTTGATTCCCACAGATCTTCCTAACCCAGTACTTGCGATTAGTTTTGGGCATCCGCAGGTGCAAGGGGCAGCCATGCCAGAAGCATCCGTCCACAAAAACCACAACGCGCCTGTAACTAAAAGCAAAATCAGGCCTCCCTGTGAGCGCAACATGCCTCCTCCAGCCACTCAAACCATGACGGCGAAACAGCGATGCCAAGTTGATCTCGGTGTCCTTGTTACCGGTGGATTTCACCGCAGCCATTATCTTGGATCGGATATTTTTCGGAAAAATGTCAGCCACTACCGTTCGGGATCCCCGAAATTTCGACCGAGCACCAAGTAGTCTAAACTGGTTGTTTCTATCTTGCGACAGTTTTCTGCCTGCTTCACGCTGTTGCCTCTATGATGGGCATGGATTCATACAAATTGTTGTAAGCGAATACCACGCCGGACTGCCTGCCCAAATCGTAGACAAGCATCTTTCCATAGTCTGTCATGAACCTTTTCCCGATCCTTAGTTTCTGCGTGCTGTGAAATAGAACAGGGCAGGCTTGCCTCCAATGGGATTTCCTGTGGGAAAGGAAGCATTTGCCGGTCCCTCCTTTTCTGCCTACGTGGCCATTGGGCAGGGGTACAAGACGTAAACAAGAACTATGTCATCGACAAACCTCCAGTTCCAAGGATAGGCTTCGGTCTTTGACCTCCTCTCTCTTGGCACCTTGATGATGACCCGTTCCTATGTAGTCGGTGCTCGGCGTTCTAGGGATTGCTGGAAGATTCCCGCTGGCTGAAAACAAGATTGGTCGCCACATAGCATTCCAGTGCGAAGGGCCCAAATCCAAGAAATCCCAGAACGGGCATTTCGAAAATCTTGAGTTGGGGAAGAATCGGGACTGTGTAGATCCACTTGGTGTAAGCCCAATAGTTCCAAAATTCCCACAGCAAGCCGCAGACAAATCCCCCCAATAGCACCGAATAGAAATTAGACCCGTCTGCCCTTTCAAAATCTCCCAGAAGAGACGCCTTGCCCAGCCGGTAGTTGATGGGATCCAACAGGAAAATCAATCCCAGCCAGACGGGAGCAAACAGGTAGGGGGAAGGAGATACCAAAGGAATGGTCAAGAAGAGAAATCCCACGGCCACCCAGACATTCAATAACTTGGGCGTGACACGGATCTTGCGGACGCCAAGGCTGGTCAAACGGGGATAAATTCTGATCACTTCTGCAGTTACCAGGATTCCAGGCAGAATTGTGGCAAAGGACCACAAATAACCGAGCATCCTGAGACTCCACCGATCAGGGAGGTTAACGTAATACCAATTCTTCAGCAGGAGATTGTAGTACTCAAACAGGACCCAGAGGAAAACGGAGTAAACGCAGAGCGAAACGAATCTGGGACCATACCGTCGAATGAAGGAACTGCGGCCGGAGCGGACCAGCCAGGCATCGGCCAGCAGAATGTAACCGGTCCAGACAATCGGTGTAAAGAAGCAGGATACCGGCCGAAAATCGGCCAACATCAGGACTTCCGCAGCCAGCATGACCCCGATTCCAATCATGCCATAGACAGGGAATCGGCGGGAGGGCTTCATTTTCGAGCGGATTTCCCTTCCAGATTGATGACGAGATTCACCAGGGACTTCTCGCGGTCATAGCTGAAAGTGATGTCGGCATCCGTCAGCACCGGCGTTATTCCCAACTCGTTCAGACTTTGGAGACAGGCGTCAAACGCCTTTTCGGCAAAGATGTCTCCGCTTTGGAGAGGCAGGAATTCACCCAGCAAGGCCGGATTGATGGGGGAATTACCAGCCACTTCCACTTTGCCGACATGATACAGCCTGCCTTCCTTGATGGTGAGCAGGATATCCGCAATCTTCCTCTTCCCGGTGACATCAAGGTTGGACTGAATGTCTACGTCCAGGTATCCCAGAGAAAGATAAGCTTTCTGAATGGCCTGCACTCCCGCATTCAACTGGGCCAAATTCAAAGGACGGTTCGGCTGCACGTTCAGCATATTAGTTAGGAGATCCTCACTGAAAACCCTGGCACCGCTAATCCTGATCAATCCGGGATGATAGAGCTGATCCTCCACAATTTGAAAAACCAATCTGACCTTGCTGCCGGGTTCTGCGGCATTGAAGTCAGTTTCAGGGCCATTGATGGCCGCCCGGATAAAACCGCGATTCCGGTAAAAAGCCAAAACTGCGGCCATGGCATGGTTCACCCGGTCCATATTGTAGACGTCCAGACTCTGAGGGGAAAGCTGCGCAGTCACCGTCCCGGCACTGCGGAAAATCGTTCGAAGCTCCTGGCTGGAAATCGAGTTATTTCCGGTAAAGATGATATTTTCAGGCCTGATGAAGATCCCGGACACCTGCCCCTGTTGCGCTTCAGCCGAAGATAGAGAGATCAGCAACAAGAAAAGGACAGCCAACTCAGTCAGCGTGTTCATGCCTCGAACTCCACAGGCGTTTAACCGACCTTACCGCCTTCTAATGATGAGCGCATGCTACCCTTGAATTTCGCCCCTTACAAGCCCAATCTCGAAGTGCATCGACTTGGGGGACGTTGCCGTCCCCACCCGGTAAGTGTTAAGATCTTTAAGCTTCTGATATCTGAACCCCGGATTGGGGAGAGGTTTAAGGTTACCTCCTGAATTGACGACGTCACCAGGAAGAGCGAGAACTGCCCCGAGCCCCATTTCACTGCTTAAAGCCGATCTGCATGTGCATTCCTACTTCAGCGGGAAGACCAACCACGTCAAGCCACTGGAACCCATGGATTGCTACTCCACCCCGGAGGCGGTCTATCACCTCGCCAGGTCCCGCGGCATGGACCTGGTGACAATTACTGACCACGACTCCATCTCGGGTTGCATCGACTTTCTGGACAAGCATCCGGACAAAGCGGATGAGTTCTTTGTCGGCGAAGAGGTTACCAGCCGTTTGCCGGAGTTCGACTCCAAAATCCATGTGGGGGTTTACGACATCACTGAAGCACAACACCAAGAAATCACCCGCCTGAAAGGTAACTTCGACGACCTCCTCGTCTATCTGAAGGCTAATCGCATCATCCACGTTCTGAATCATTTTTTTCTCGGTTTTCCCCCACGACAGCACGCCGACCGGTTCATGAGAAAGATGATGGACTCGTTCGATCTGTTTGAGAGCATCAATGGCGCCATCTCTGCTCGACAGAACCGCTTGCTTTGCAGCATGATTCCGCGCTTTCGGGGGAAGGCGGTGGTGGCGGGGAGCGACTCTCATACACTGCTCCGTTTAGGCGATTGCTACACGGCATGCACGGGCAGAAATAAGCCGGAGTTCCTTGAGAACCTCCGGGCTGGCCGGACCCACATCGTCGGCAAAGACAGCCGCTTCATCCACGTCTTTAACGATGCCATGGGGGTCTACCTGGCCTACTTTCGCGATATTGCCTTTCGCAACGAGGTTCATCGCGACTGGTCGATTTTCAAGAAAATCCGCAACGGTTTTGGCTGGGCCGGCTGGCTTCCGGTTTTTTTTACGCTCTCGTTGGTCTACTCCTTCCTCCATTACCGGCAGGAAGAGCGCAAGGAAACCTTCTATCAAAGCCTGTTTCAAGACCTCCTAAGATGAGGTGATGGCCAGAAACAACAAAAAATGCCTGCCTCATACAAGACTCAGTCCGATGAGGCAGGCTAGAACGAAAGACCCGACTTACTTCTTCTTTGCGGTTTTTTTGGCAGGCTTCTTCGCGGCAGACTTTTTCGGGGCAGCTTTCTTGGTCATCTTTTTCTTCGGAGCCGCCTTCTTGGCTGCCGGTTTCTTAGTGGCCATATTAACCTCCTTTTTTTTAGGATAGAGCAAAGAAAGTCCAATTTCCTGAACTTCGTAACGCCTGATGACCACGACCACGCGAACAAGAGCTAGAGGGAACAAAGTGAAGTGGAGTCTGAACTAACCCTGGGTTTCTCAAGAAGTCTCCTTTTTCTTCTGGGACCCTGCGGAGGCCTCTTCTGGCTCAGCTTTCTCAGGCGCAACCGTCTTCCCCTCGACGCTTGGCTTAGCTTCTCTTGGATTTTCCTTTGCTTCTCGAACTAATCTCTCCTCCTTCAAGTAACTCTTGATTATCTTGTTAACAATCTTCTTGATAGAAGTCCGATGACGAGTGGCACTCAACTTCAGCTCAATGTGATCCTCGTCGTCGATTTCCACATTAATCTTTGCCATTAGACTCTTAAGAGCTTATATAATTACATACAAACATAACTTACTAACAAACTACTTTTATATTTATAAACAGTACTTTCCAATTTGTCAACAAAAATCTTTAACTTTATCGGCATTTTCATACATTAATCTTAATGAATCTATTTGGTGATGATGGTGAGGAGGTTGTTTTGCCCGCCGACTGCCAACTTGCAGACAACAGGCTAGCAGAAGGGGCACATCCTCCACTTTCTCGCGCGGAGGGGAGATCTCGATGGGGATCATGTTGATCCGATAAAACAGGTCCGGCCGGAAGATTCCTCCCCCGACCAATTCCTCTAAATCGACCTTCGAGGCCGCGATGACTCGACCATTCATCGGGATGGTAGTAGTTCCACCCACCCGTATCACTTTGCTGGATTCCAGCGGTCTCGCCAGATGTGAATCGGAATAGCAAGAAAAATCTCAGGTTGCGAGGATTTTCTTACGATGAATTAAATGGCTAGGGGACGTACCCGGAAATTGGGGCTTGGCATTAGGTGAAAGGTGATGGATAATCAGTTCAAATTCCAGCTCAGAGAAGACGGCTATGCGTAAGCGGAAAGTGCGGACGATAGAGGAAAGGCGTTGTTCAGAACGAATCACGGACGATTCGATCTTGTGCGTGCGAAGTGTTTCCCATTGGGGGGAGTCGTTCAAAGAAATCGCCAAGATCAAGGATGTCAGCTCGGACGGAATCTCTTTTTTCCTCAACTTCAGGATTGCTGTGGATTCCGTGGTTGAGTTGGAAATATGTCCTGGTGATGGAGCGCTCGCGACCCCTGTCCCTTTGTTCCAGGGGAAAGGGGTCGTATTGAGGGTGATCGAGGATAAGGCCTTGCCGGGACGTTTTCTTGTGGCAACTCGATTCCTGGAGTCTTTCAGACTCCTCAAGGACCTTCGCGGCTCCGATGACATAGCCCAAGAGCTTCAGCAAGCCCTAGAAAGTGATGAGCAGGCCCGTCGGACCTGCACGGAAGGAGTCTGATACTCGATGTTTGTAGAACAAAGACGGCAGAAGAGAATCTCGGTGGGGTTTCCTGTCCGCGTCAAAGGTCTGGACGCGGAGGGAAAACGATTTGACGAAGTGACCAAGTCCCTCGATGTCAGCGCCGACGGGGCTTCCTTTCTGCTCAAGACCCCGGTTCGACAGGGATGTGCTCTCGACCTATCTCTCCCTCTTCCACGGCAGATGCAACGAAATGTTGCGCCCAAGCCGGTATATGAAACCAGCGGCGTCGTGCTTCGAATCGAACGCTCCAACACTCCTGCCAGCTTGAAAATTGCCGTCCGCTTCCGAGCCACCGCCGGAAAACAGTATCGAGCCGAATCCTGATTCCCAATTCCAGCCGGCATTTCATCATAATGAATGCGATAAGGTGTCTTTGCAGGTGCTTTTCCCGAGGTAGGGGATGAAGTATGAACAGATCTGCAAGCGTTTCCGTCCCTTGAAGCCCCCTCGAGCCTTCAAACAAGGGCGATGGTGGTTGGGGAAGAATGCGGTTTCAAGGATGGGGATATTTCTTTTCCCCTGCTTCAATGGCAGCCTTCAACCAATTTTGCCTCGGAGGCAGGGGGCAAGTTGAATAAGGCGAGTAAGCGCAGTAGGGGTTATGGGCCTGATTGAAATTCAGAATGAGACGATTTCCTTTGGGCAAGTCCGTATAGAGGAAACGGCCAGCCTCGTAAGTCTCCTGTCCGTTAGTCAAATCCTTGAAAATGAAGAAGAGTTGCTTGCTTTTGGGAGATTCCAGAATCGGCTCCAGGGAGAAGTCTTTCCCTCCCAGGGTGAATTGGGCGACCCCCGGGCAATCCGCTCCCTCGATCTGCCCTGTCACTGAGGTGATCCGGACCTTCTTGGGTGGCTGATAGGGGAAAAAGCGGGCCTCGATTCGATAGGCCGGATCAATGTCGAAGAAATCCAGACGCTTAAAGGCCAGCAGCGGTGGATTCTTGGTATAGATAAGGCGCACTGCGAGGCGATTTCCGCGCTGAATGATTCTCATCCGCAAATCTCCCAGGTGGACGGCATCGGGAGTGCCTGCCGAATCAGCCTTCAGGATACGGTCCCGGACTTCCTGATTTCCCAAGATTACAGTCGCGGCCGGGTTGTCGACCAACAGCCGTACTTGCTCTTTATCAAGCAAGAAACGCCCAACCTTGCCTGGTGCTGTTCCCTCGGGCAAGATAATATCGTTAGCCGCATCTACTCCGAATCGGTTCTCTCCCGGCTTCAGCCAGAAGAGCCCTGCCAGGGCCAGAGGGCTCCGTTCCGACTTCATCCAGGTCTCCCGGTCCCTCCGGAATCTCCGGTCTCCCTCTCGCCCGTCCTCCTGCCCCAGAGGCTTTTCATGCGGGAAGAATAAAAAGATGGCCAGGATCAAGGCAATGAAAGCAATAGAGGGGGTTCCGCGCATCATAATAAGCCTAAGACAGGAAACATCTCAATTCGAGGCCTGGCTAAAGCGAGTTGCTCGTCATGGGGAATCCTGAGATATCCTCGTCATAAACAAATCTGACCGGGATCGCGGGCGGCAATCTGTCAATTGGCCGTTACAGAAGAGTCCTCTTCCAAGGTCTTCTCTTTTTGTTCCGCGACCAACTGTGTGGCCATTTCTCTCAACTTGTATTTCTGAATCTTGCCGCTGGCAGTCATGGGGAAATCATCAATGAAATAAATGTGCTTCGGGATTTTGTAGCGCGCGATTTTTCCGCGACAATAATCCGGGATCTCGCTCGGCTCCAGATTCGCACCCGGATGGAGTTGGACAAAGGCCGCTACCTCCTCGCCGTACATATCGTTCGGGACTCCTACGATCTGGACATTCCGGATCTCAGTCACCCCCAGGAGGAAATCCTCGACCTCCTTAGGGTAGATGTTCTCCCCACCTCGTATGACCATGTCTTTGAGGCGGCCGGTGATCCTGTAATAGTTATTCTCGATCATCACCGCCAGGTCTCCAGTATGCAGCCATCCCCCCGGATCGATGGCCCGAGCGGTCTCCTCGGGCATTTTGTAGTACCCGTTCATGGTGTTGTAGCCGCGGGAACAAAGTTCTCCCGGCTGATGTGGGGGAAGATCTTCGCCGGTATTGACGTCCACGATCTTGACTTCCACCGCGTCAATCGGAATCCAGTCGGGAACATTAGTGGCCCAGATGCCGACATGGTCTCCTTTCTGGATTCCAATTGCCATCAAACCCTTGGCTATCTGGGTAACTCTTCGATCCAACTCAGCGAACGTGTATTTGAGATCGCGGTCCGAATAAACGAGGGCCTCGTGATCCGGGTGGGCAGCAGTCATTTCCTCCAACAACCCGCCGACAGTCATCTGCAGGAACCGGGACACAAAAGTGGACTCCTTTCCGCGACCTGCAGGGAGTGCAGCCTCAGGTCCAGACGCAAAAGACGGATTCTACTCCAGAAGGCGGGAATAGATCCCGCCTTTTTTCAGTCCTGGAGGCAATCGGGTGGAAAGGATGAATGGAAGGTTCGGGAAAGCGCGTTCAGGGGAAAACAGGTTCCCAACATGGGTAATGGGCTCCTGCGTTCCTCCATTCACGTATTGGCATGGCACGGTTCAAGATTCTCTCAAATGTTGAGTTTCCTGGCAGTTGCGGATGCTAAGGCTCCAGTTAACGAAAAGCTTCTATCCTTGCGTCAAATCCTTGAATGTCACCGGGGAACTATCCAGTAAGAGTACTGCTGCTGTAAGCCTCACGGCTTTGCGCCTATCGGTCGAACATCTGCAAACACCTGCTCCCGGCAAATCCTCAGAGCCGTCCCAAATGAACATCTCCCGATACCGTCGTTAAGCGGAGGCTATAGGTGCCATTGCCCAATCGGCCCTTGGCAGAATGTCCCGGTCCAAATTCCGGTGTGTGGATCTGAATCGGGAAATCGGTTTCTATGTCTCCGGAGATCGTCGACATTTCCACCTCCACATCCGGGTCAGATGGAAGTTTCACGTTCACATCCCCGCTGGCTGTGTTGATCTTCAGTTGGTGGGCGTTGCCTTCGAGCTTTGAGATCTCCACTTCCACATCCCCACTGGCCGACTCGGCATTCACCGACCCTTTCACCTTTTTCGCGGCCACGTCACCGCTGGCGGTATTGGCCTTGACGGCTCCAGTCACTTCTTGAATCCTGAGGTCGCCGCTGGCAGAGTACGTCTCCACGTCTCCTGTAACATCCCGGACTTCGATGTCCCCACTGGCAGTGGAAAGACGCTCGAATTGATAGGAGGTTGCTCGAGGCACCCGGACTTCAAACCGCACACTGGCATCGCAGTTGCAGTTCTGCGGATAGCGGGCCTTCAGCACTATGCTCCCGGAACTGCTTGAATCTTCCACTTCGACCCGGTCTTTGTCACGGCCTTCCTTGATCCCCTTGGCCTGGATGGTTGAACCCTCGTAACCGGAAACCAGGATGTTTCCGGAGACATTCTCGATTCGGATGTGCCCCCCTGGCGGGATGGAGTAAGTTTTCTCAAAATCTGCCCCCTCAAGCGGAAAACACCCAAGCTCCACAACAAGCAGACTTGCCGGCAGTAGTTGTAACAAACGATGCATAGCCCTACACTCCTTTCGCGTGGTTCGACTCTAGTGACTTGACCATATATTGAGGAGTGAGTGATCAGGAACCCACAAAGGTTTCACGAGCGAGGCAAGAATTATTGAGCAATCTGGCCCACAATCCAAATCTGGGACGCTGATCGGTGGCCCATTCTCTGGAAGTGCCAGGTTCGAATTCCACACCACGAGGTACCTGCCTGCCGGGATAATCTTTTCTGCTGAAGGCACTCGGACTCTGCCTTGACTTGATGAGGTTTTTCCACTCTAATCTCTTCAGCTCCCGAGAGGCACAAGGATGAAGAAACCGGCTCGGAAAACCCACAAAACCAAAGAGATTGGAAATCAGGAAAACGGTGCCGCCACTTACCGGACCAGCCGGGGGGTGCCGCTTCCGTTGGGTCCCACGCTCAAGCCCAACGGCATCAATTTCTCGGTCTTTTCCCGGAATGCCGGCTGCGTTACCCTGGCGTTGTTCCTGCCTGGTAAGCCTCATCCAAGGGTGGAATTCCCCCTGGATCCGCGGTTCAACCGGACCGGCGACATCTGGCATGTTTTCGTGGAAGGGATCGAGCGCGGAATCGAATATGGTTATCGTGTCGACAAATCCCCCAACCAGCATCCGCAGCTCCATCGATTTGATGGGCGGCTTATCCTGCTGGATCCCTACGCCAGGGCCCTCTCTGGGGGGAACCAGTGGGGGGAGACCCTTCATTTGAAGACCAGTCGCTCCTCTGCCAGAACGGCCAGATCCCGCAACGGGCTGGTGGTGGAAGACAACTTCGATTGGGGCATCGACCAGCCGCTGAATATCCACCTGGCCGATTCTATCATCTACGAGATGCATGTTCGGGGATTCACGCGGCACTCCTCCTCAAACGTGGCTCATCCGGGGACTTTCAAAGGAGTGATAGAAAAAATTCCCCACTTGAAAGAACTGGGTGTCACCGCCGTGGAATTGATGCCGATCGCCGAGTTCGAGGAATGTGACAACCCGCGGTCCAATCCCCTGACTGGGGAGCCATTGACAAATTACTGGGGATATCAGCCCGTGTCATTTTTTGCCTTGAAGGCCGCTTACTCTGCTGGCAGCAGTGACTGGGGGCACATCAGCGAATTCAAGGCCATGATCAAAGCCCTCCACGAAGCCGGAATCGAGGTCATCCTGGACGTTGTCTTCAATCATACCGCCGAAGGAAACGAAAAGGGCCCGACCTTTTGCTTTCGGGGATTTGACAACGCGGTTTATTACATGATCGACCCCATGACAGGAGCCTACGCGAATTACTCCGGTTGCGGCAACACGCTCAACTGCAACCACCCCGTGGTTCGAACCTTGATCCTCGATGCCCTGCGCTACTGGGTAACCGAAATGCACGTGGACGGATTTCGCTTCGATTTAGCCTCCATCCTGGGCCGCGCCAGCGACGGCTCCGTTCTCTCTGACCCGCCGTTGCTGGAGCGTATTGCCGGGGACCCGGTCCTGGCCAACACAAAACTCATTGCCGAGGCCTGGGATGCGGCTGGGCTTTACCAGGTGGGGTCTTTCCCCAACTGGGGGCGCTGGGCGGAGTGGAACGGGAAATTCCGGGATGATATACGACGCTTCATCAAGGGGGATGCCGGAGTGGTGCCGGTCCTGGCCACGCGGTTGGCCGGCAGCGCAGATCTTTACCAGGGAAGCGGCCGAGCCCCGTACCACAGCATCAACTTCATCACTAGCCACGACGGTTTCACGCTGGCCGACCTGGTGACCTATAGTTCCAAGCGTAATCAGGCCAATGGAGAAGACAACCTGGACGGCATTGACCAGAACCATAGCTGGAATTGCGGAGTGGAAGGCCCGTCCGAGGCACCCGAGATTCAAGCCCTGCGAATGCGCCAGATGAAGAACTTCGCCGCCGCTCTCCTGATCTCGCAGGGGGTTCCCATGATATTGAGCGGTGATGAAATGGGGAAAACCCAGCAGGGAAACAATAACGCTTACTGCCAGGACAACGTGATCAATTGGCTCAACTGGCAGTTGTTGGATACAAATGCCGAGCTCTTCCGCTTCTTTAAATTGCTGATCCGCTTCCGTAAACAACACCACATCTTGCGAGGCCGCCATTTCTTCGAGCGGGAGAACCACCGAAATCCCGGCTTGACCTGGCACGGTGTCAAGCCCGACCAACCGGATTGGTCCTGGCACTCCCGCTCTTTGGCCATGCATCTGGCGGGCGGGCGGGGGGACGTTGATTGTTACGTGATTGCCAATGCCTACTGGGATGGATTGGAGTTCGAATTGGCGCCAGCCTCGGAGCAGAAGCGCTGGTTTCGGTTCGTCGATACGGCATTGAAGTCCCCGAAGGACATCTGCGAGGAAGGAAAGGAGAAGCTTCTGGTAGAGCAAAGCCGCTACCGGGTGGCTCCCCACAGCGTCGTGGTATTGATTGGAAAGTAGCCGGATTTCGCGAAGATGATCTCGCTCTTAACCAAACGCGGAGTGGCCCTTAGAGAGAGCGTGGAACGAATGCGAGACTTACGCCCGCTTTGGCAAACCGCTCCACTTCACCGAATTGACTGTTCTTTCCGGTGAGCATGGGTGGGAAAAGAAACTCCCCTGGCCGACCACGCCCGAGGGGGGAGCGCCGACAGGCGGCCTATGTCGAGCAGTTTTACACCTTACTGTTCTCCCATCCCGCGGTCGAGGCAATCACCTGGTGGGACCTGATGGACGGAGGCTGGCAGGGGGCTCCGGCCGGCCTGATTCGGGCCGATCTCTCTCCCAAACCGGCTTTCCAGCGACTTCTGGCGCTAGTTAAGGGAAAATGGTGGACCCGTGCAGCCTTGCGCACTGAAGCGGATGGCCGATGCCGAATTCGCGGATTCCTGGGGGATTATCAGGTTACTGCGGTCACCCCTGCAGGAACTGAAACTCGGCAGTTCAAATTGCTCAAGGGCACCAATCAGGTGGAGCTGCAGTTAATCAAATGATGAACCCGGGATAGGAATCGCTTCGCAGGACACCGCATTCTATGGATACTCTGATCATCACGGGCGGCGCCGGATTCATTGGCAGTAACTTTGTCCGTTTGGCCTTGGCGGAGACTGGCCTGCGAGTCGTCGTGTTGGATAAGTTGACCTATGCCGGTAACCTCTGCAGCCTGGAGGATGTCAGCCGGCATCCACATTTTGTATTCTTGCAGATCGACATTATCGATCGATCGGCTGTCGAGCAGGTCTTCCGCGAGTTCCAGCCTCTTGCACTGGTCAACTTTGCCGCGGAGACTCATGTGGACCGTTCCATTGATGACCCGCGGCCGTTTGTTGAGACCAACGTGGTCGGAACTTTTGTATTGCTGGAAGCGGCCAGGAAATTCCTTGGCTCACGGGAGAGCTCCGTGAGAGCACGCTTTCGCTTTTTACATGTTTCCACGGATGAGGTATATGGGACATTGGGCGAGTCCGGATTCTTCACTGAGGAGACACCTTACGCCCCCAACTCTCCTTACGCGGCCTCCAAGGCGGCGGCGGATCATCTGGTTCGAGCCTATAATGAAACCTACGGGGTACTCACCTTGATCACTAATTGCTCTAATAATTTCGGGCCTTACCAGTACCTGGAGAAGCTCATTCCTTTGATGGTCCTGAACGCGGTGGACGGCAGGAAGCTCCCCATTTACGGAGATGGGGGAAATATCCGTGACTGGCTTTTTGTGGAAGATCATTGCAGTGGAATTCTGACGGTTCTTCAGCACGGCAGAGCAGGAGAGAAGTACAATCTCGGTGGAGGCAATGAACGAACCAACCTTCAAATCGTGGATGAGATCTGTGCTTGTCTGGAGAAGATACTACCGGCCTCCGGCAATCCCGCCATGCTGAGACAAGGGATGCTCCGTTATGAACAGCTCAAGAATTTTGTGCCGGATCGCCCCGGCCATGATCGTCGCTACGCCCTCGACGCCAGCAAGGTCCGCCGTGAATTGGGTTGGGTGGCTGCCCACAATATGGACGCCGGCCTGGCCAAGACCGTCCAATGGTACGTGGAACACGGCGATTGGTGCCGAAAGGTACAGAGCTGCAAGTACTCCCGCGAGAGGCTGGGGCTCGCTACCGAGTCGAGCTAGACTTGCTCTTATTGCCGATTTCTTTGGGAGGGACGATGAAGGGAATTATTCTAGCCGGCGGCTCCGGAACCCGGCTTTATCCGTTGACTCGTGCGGTTAGCAAGCAGTTGATCCCCCTTTATGATAAGCCCATGGTCTACTATCCTCTATCCACCCTGATGCTGGCCGGGATTCGCGACATTTTGCTCATCTCGACCCCTCGGGATCTGCCAGCCTACCAGGCCCTCTTGGGCGACGGTCGTCAGTTGGGCTTGAATCTGGGTTACGCCGAGCAGAAGCGGCCGGAGGGGATTGCCCAGGCGTTTCTGGTCGGGCGCGAATTTGTGGGCCACTCGCCGGTGGCTCTCGTCCTGGGGGACAACGTTTTCTACGGTCACGGCCTGCCCCAGTATTTGCAGCGGGCCGTGGCCAGGACCTCGGGCGCAACCATATTTGGATACCAGGTGAGCGATCCTGAAAGATACGGAGTGGTGGAGTTTGATCCTAATGGGGCGGCGGTCGGGATGGTCGAGAAACCGGCAAAACCGAAATCGAGGTGGGCTGTCACCGGGCTCTACTTCTACGACAATCGGGTCCTCGAGATTGCCAGGGAACTGAATCCCTCGGTCCGTGGCGAGCTGGAAATTACGGACGTGAATCTGGCCTACTTGCGTGCCGGGACCTTGCATGCCGAGAAGCTGGGACGTGGGATTGCCTGGCTGGACACCGGAACGCACGAGTCACTCCTCCAGGCGTCGAATTTCATCCAGGCCTTGCAGGAACGCCAGGGCCTCATGGTGGCCTGCCTGGAGGAAATTGCGTTGCATCTGGGTTACATATCAGGTGAGGATGTCCGACGTGTTGCCGCGGCAATGAAGGGCAGCAGTTATGGGAAATACCTGCTTTCCATGCTGGACCAGGATCAGACCGGGTCTTTGGGTTAGAACTTTCAGAGTGTCGTAAGCCATTCGTTTTTGCGATTCCTGCGCGTCGCTCTCCCCTTTTCCAGTGGGCTGGGAGTTGAAATTGCCGAAAGACCGTGGCGACAGATTGCGAGGGGCCAGATGATTTACTTCTCGGAGATGGAAAACCTCCCCACTTACGATGGGAAAGGCCGATATGTGGGAGTCTTAACGGATCTGCTGGTCAATCCCAGCCAGGACTCCAACCGGGTGGCCTACTACCTGGTCAAGTCACCCAAGAAGAAACTGCTTTGTATCCCGCGTGACCAAATGCAATCGATTTCGGTCCGGGCGGCTATCGCCAGCACCTCACGAGACGACATCCCGGCGTACTCTCCGGATGAGGGCTTGATCCGAGTGAAGAAGGATGTGCTGGATCAACAGATCATCGACGTCACAGATCGCAAGGTGGTTCGCGTCACCGACGTGGATTTCGACATTGACCCCGGAGATCGTCACACCAATCTGGAAATTATCTCGGTCAATATCGGGCTGGCTGCGGCCGTGCGGAGGCTGCTGCAGGGCATGTTCGCGAAACACACGACCCGCATGATTGCCGGGCGCTTTCCCACCAGGACCATTCCTTGGGGAGTCGTCAACCTGATCGAATCGGACCCGGCACGGCGGGTCAAGTTGAGAATTTCCTACGATAAGCTGGCTGAATTGCATCCAGCGGATATCGCCGACATCCTGGAAGAACTGAGCCACGATGAACAGAAGTCGGTCATTGAGTCCCTGGACGACGAAACCGCCGCCCAAGCGCTTTCCGAGATTCCAACCCGCATGCAGGTTTCCCTGCTGGAGAGCATTTCCACAGGCAAAGCAGCCGATCTGGTAGAGGAAATGCCTCCGGACGAGGCCGCCGATGTCCTTCAGGAATTGTCTCCTGAAACTTCCGCACAGGTTCTGGCCAGCATGGAAAGCGAGGAGGCCGAAGATGTGCGGGAACTGCTGGGCTTCAAGGAAAATACGGCGGGCGGCTTGATGACTAACGAGTACATCGTCGTCGGGGATTCGGCAACAATAGAAGGCGCCACCGCAGCCCTGAAAATTTTCGAGGGAGTTCTGGAGTTGATCCATGCGATCTATCTGATCGATAGGGACTGCGTGTTGGTGGGAGCTGTCCCCTTGGCCCGGATTCTACTGGCCGATAAAGAGACTTCCTTGAAGGACCTTTCCCAGGATCCCCTGATTTCGGTGCCGTTCCATGCGGATGAAAGGACCGTAGTGGCCACCTTTCAAAAATACAACCTGGTTTCATTGCCAGTAGTTGACGACGACGGCCGCCTGTTGGGCGTCATCACAGCGGATGATGTCTTAGACGTGGTGGTCAATCATCACTAAAGGTTCTGTAATGCCCATTAACCGCGAACGGCTCCGCCGCCTCCGAATCAACCTGCTGATCTTCCTAAGTGTCCTTGGCCCAGGCATTATCACGGCGAATGTCGACAACGATGCCGGCGGAATCTACACTTACTCCGTGGCCGGTGCTCAATATGGGTACTTACTCCTGTGGACCCTTCTACCCATCACGGTGGCGCTGGTGGTGGTACAGGAAATGGTGGCGCGAATGGGGGTGGTGACCGGCAAAGGGCTGGCCGACCTGATTCGCGAAGAGTACGGATTCCGGACCACGTTCCTGCTGATGATATTGCTCCTGGTGGCCAACTTCAGCAACACGGTTGCCGAGTTTGCCGGATTAGCTCAAGGCATGTCCGTCTTTGGCATCAGCCGTCATATCTCGGTCCCTCTCGGAGCGATCTTTGTTTGGCTCCTGGTGGTGAAGGGAAACTATCGGGTGGTGGAAAAGGTTTTCCTTTCCGCCTGCTTTTTCTACGTGGCTTACCTGCTTTCCGGGTTTCTGGCCCATCCCGATTGGAAGCGAGCGTTGGTTGGTACTGTCAAACCCACCTTCAACCTCGATCCAGGGATGATCTACATGATCATTGGGCTGGTGGGGACCACCATTGCCCCCTGGATGCAGTTTTATCTGCAGTCGGCCATGGTGGAAAAGGGGATTAAGCTGAAGCACTACAAATATGCTCGGCTGGACGTCATCACGGGTTGTTTTTTGACAGACCTAGTGGCCTTTTTCATTATTGTTGCCTGCGGGGCCACCATTTTCGAGAGCGGCCACCGGCAGATTAGAGATGCCGGAGATGCGGCTTTGGCGTTGGGGCCGCTGGCCGGCCGGGCTGCCAGCGCTCTGTTTGCCTTTGGGCTGGTGAATGCATCTTTGTTCTCCGCCTCGATTCTTCCACTTTCCACGGCCTACTCTGTCTGCGAAGGATTGGGACTGGAATCAGGCATCAACAAGCGGGTGCATGAAGCACCCACCTTCTATTCCCTGTATACGGGGCTGATTATCCTGGGAGCCCTGACCGTGCTCATTCTCACCGAAACCAGGCAGATCCCCCTCATTTTACTCTCTCAGGTGGCCAACGGTATCCTCTTGCCGGTGGTCCTTATCTTCATGCTCCGCCTGTCAAATCGCGAGGACCTGATGGGAGAACACCGCAACACCCGCGCCTTCAATTGGATTGCCTGGGCCACCAGCCTGGTCATGATTGCTTTAACTCTTCTGATGGTGCTGAGCCTCTTCCTCCCGAACACCCTCCCCAGGTAAGGCGGAGCCATAAGAGGACTTCGATTTCGGTGTGCGCCACACTGCGCCCGCTGGTGGAGTCGCCAACAGAAGTCTCAAATCCTGATGACCTCACATCTGAAAAAGAATGGAGAAAGAGCCGAAGGAGAGATGGTCCCTTTCCTCCGTGTGCTTCAAGCTCAGGGTGGACTGCCTGTGATAGAATCTGGTCTTTGCTTCAACTGCGGCAGACTTTAATGACGGCAGTTGTCCATTGATCCACTGAAGGGAGTTCCCATGCGAAACGTTGCCATCATTGGTTCCGGACCGGCTGGATACACGGCTGCTATTTACGCAGCCCGGGCCAATCTGAATCCTCTGCTCGTTGCAGGGCTTGAAATTGGAGGCCAGTTGTCTACGACCACCCAGGTAGAGAATTTTCCCGGGTTCCCCGATGGGATCATGGGGCCCGAACTCATGGAGGCCATGAGGAAGCAGGCAGAGCGCTTTGGCACAGAGTTTCTTTACACCGTGGTAACTCAGGTGGACCTTTCCACGCGCCCTTTTACCATCTGCACCGATGATCAAGAAATCCAAACACGAACACTGATCATCTGTTCGGGCGCCTCGGCCCGGCTACTGGGGCTGGAGTCTGAAAAGAAGCTGGTGGGCTACGGAGTCTCAACCTGCGCGACCTGTGATGGTTATTTTTTCCGCAACAAGGAGATCATCGTGGTTGGAGGAGGAGACTCTGCTCTCGAAGAGGCCATCTTCCTCACGCGGTACGCCAGCAAGGTCTCCATAGTCCACCGCCGTAAAGCCCTGAGAGCTTCCAAGATCATGCAGGATAAGGCGATGGCCAATCCCAAGATCCAGTTCATTTGGGATTCCATGATCCAGGACATTTACGAAGTTGGGGCCAAGACCGTCAAAGGAGTAAAGTTGCTCAATGTCAACACCAGGGAAGTCGTTGACTTCCCGTGTGACGGTGTGTTTGTGGCCATCGGTCACACACCGAATACGTCCATATTCCAGGGCCAGCTGCAGATGGACGCCAACGGATACATCGTCACTCAACAAGGATCTCAGACTAGTGTGCCCGGAGTCTTTGCTGCCGGAGATGTCCAGGACTCCGTCTACCGGCAGGCGATTTCAGCTGCGGGCAGCGGTTGTGAGGCCGCCATGGATGCGGAACGCTTTCTCGAACACCCTACCTGATGGATTGACGATTCTCGAAAGACCGAGGCCGAATGCCTGATTCAGGCCTCACGTAGGGTGCCGCTGATTGGCTTATCCGGTCGGTACGTCACGGATTCTAAATCCCGAGTCTCCGGTTAAAAATCGGCCATACAATGAAGCCTCACATCGAAGTGGCTGCCGCCATTCTCTGGCATCGAGACCGAATCCTCATCTCACAGAAAGACTCGAACTCCCATCTCCCTGGTTTCTGGGAATTTCCAGACGGAAAGCGAGAAGCAGGAGAATCCTATAAGGAGTGCCTTGTCCGGAAGATTCGAAAAGAGTTGAACGCCGAGGTTGAGGTAAAGAAGCTCATTGAGACAATTGTCTACAAGTACTCTGAAAAGCAGGTGACCCTGAAGTTTTTTTCGTGCA
>JBGPHY010000002.1:0-40250 GCA_041484625.1 Terriglobia bacterium
GCAAAAATAGAATGCGGGCCTCTCGGCACAATGATCGTCTTGAGGAATTACCATTTACCACGAACTCGGCATGGCAGGCACTCTGGACTCTATTGGAGATCTCGTCATGAATCTCAAACTGACTCGGCGTCATTTCTTGGAGGCAAGTTGGAAGGGCTCTTTGTTGGCGGGCGGGTGCTTCTTTTCGGGGGTGGCGTTACCAGCTTCGTCGGCACTTGAGCTGGAAGCGAAATCCACGGACTCTCCGCTGGATCCAAAACTGACCGACTTATTGCGAGCCGCCATGGATGAAATCATCCCGGCTGTTGATGGCATGCCTTCGGCCAGCGCTGTGGGCGGAGTTCACTACCTTGAAAAACTCGCGAGATCTGAGCCGCATATCAAAAAGCTGCTGGAACGAAGCCTTAGAGCACTTGATGATATCAGCCGCCAGGAATTCAAGAATGGATTTCTTGAGGTCCAGACCCAAGAGCGGATTGAGGTAATTAAAAGACTCGAGAAACAGGGTCCTGCGGAGATATTCGGCGATTTGAGAGATTATATCTACGAATCGTACTACACCCAACCGCAGGTCTGGAAACTGATAGGCTATGACTTTCATCCCACGAATCACGCGGGTCCAATCATGAAACCCTTCGATGAAGCAGCCCTCTCCAACGTCAAGAAGATGGGCAAACTCTATCGGGAGGTCTCCTAATGGCAAGAAACAAGGCAGATGTTCTTATTATTGGTTCGGGCCCGGCGGGGGCTGCGGTTACCAAACGGCTAACCGATTTGGGCGCGAAGGTGGTGTGTCTCGAACAGGGCGACTGGGTGAAGCCTTCAGAATACCCCTCAACCCGGGAGGACTGGGAGATTCAACATCGCCGTGGTCTATTTCACTTCAGTCCGAATGTCCGCAAACGCCCGGAAGACTATCCCGTCATTGGAGCAGGGGGAAATCCGCCCAATGTTTTGATGTTCAACGCTGTGGGTGGCAGCAGCATCCACTGGACAGGGCATTTCCCACGCTTTCATCCTTCAGACTTTCGAGTCAGGACCCTGGATGGAGTCGCTGATGATTGGCCCATCGGTTATCAGGATCTCGAAGCCTACTACGACATGAACGACCGGGAAATGGGAGTAGCCGGATTGGCCGGCGATCCAGCCAATCCCCAGCGTGCCAGGCGGCCGACACCCGCTTTGCCTCTGGGGATTCTGGGAGAAACGATTGGTCGTGGCTTCGATAAGTTGGGATGGCACTGGTGGGTCTCTGACAATGCAATCATCTCTCAGGACTATGATGGCCGGCCCGCCTGTGACCTTCATAAAAAGTGCATGTATGGGTGTCCCATTGGATCGAAGGCCAGCACCGATGTGAATTATTGGCCCAAGGCTCTGAGAAAAGGGGCGGTTTTGAAAACCTGGGCTCGTGTCCGGGAAATTACCCTGAATGCTCAGGGAAAGGTCCGCGGCGCACTCTATTTCGATCGACAAGGGAATCTGGCTGAGCAACTAGCAAGCGTGGTGGTGCTCTGCGGCAACGGTGTGGGGACTCCTCGGATCCTTCTCAACTCGAAGTCGAAATACTTCCCCCATGGCCTGGCAAATTCAAATGGGATGGTAGGGAAGTGCTTCATGGTTCATCCCTTCCGTTTTGTTGAGGGAATCTTCGATCAACCGATGGATGGACACGATGGACCCTTCGGAATTCCGGCCTATAGCCAGCAATTTTACGATACTGACCTGAATCGAGGATTTGTTCGTGGCTATATGCTCATGCTGGAACGCAGTTTTGGCCCACTCCATCATGCCTTGGGAAGCTTCGTCGGGAAGCCGGCTCCCTGGGGGGCCGAACACCACAGGACGATGCGACGGCGCTTTCCTCATGTCATCCGCATTACTCCCCTGGGAGAAGATTTGCCCGATGAAAAGAACCGGGTGGAATTGGATCCAGTCGTCAAAGACTCCAATGGAATTCCTGCAGCGCGCGTCACCTACACTTACAGCGAAAACAGCACGAAGATGCTCGAGCACAGCCTCCAGACTTCCCGACAAGCTCTGGAAGCAGCCGGGGCCATAGAGATCTTAGATAGCGGAATAATCACCCCGGCTTTCCATCTGCTCGGAACCGCCAGGATGGGCACCGATCCGAAGAATTCCGTAGTAAATGCCTGGCATCAGGCCCACGAGGTGAAAAATCTGTTCATTGTGGATGGGAGTTCCTTCACCACCAGCGCAGCCGTAAACCCGACTTCCACCATCGGCGCTTTGGCTCTCCGCTGTGCCGAAGGGATCTGGGAAAGGCGACGGGAATGGGCATAGTCTCCTCAATTCCTCCCCCTTTCCCGCTTTTCGTAAACTTGACGAGTATGGTTGATCAGGCGTTCAGCGCTGTCGGGGATGGAATCATTCCAGGATCGGACAATGCGTTTGGCCAGGAGGGTAATGGTTTCGGCAACCAGACTTTCGGGCCTCAACGAGATGAGCGCAACTCTTTTTCGGATGGACTCCCGTACAGCAGGGTCAGTAAAAATGAACCCGAAGTGCTCTATCTCCAGGGAGAGAACCTCGCGGGCCGAGCGGGTGATATTTTCCAGGATCTCCAACTCTTCGGGATGCTCTCCCATGTTGAAAACCACGCGCGGCTTGTAGGTTTGACAAATCTCCCGGATTTGTCCGGCAGCTTCTGGATCGGTTTTCTCCACCCTCTCCAGGAAGGACCGGATGGTCACATGCGCTTCCTGCATGGGCTGTACGTACAAAGCCTGGAGCAGTCCAGCCACCTCCGGGTTCCTCGCCAAGGCTCGGTCGATCTTGCGGGTGATAAAGTTCTTCAGGAATACCAGCGCGCTCATGGCCGAAGGGTACTCTGCTGTGCTGACGACCAGACCGCGGCTGACCATTCCGAAGAAGTCCAGGGTGTTAAAGGCGCAACCCGCTCCCAGATCCAGAAGAACATAACGAGCTGGGATCTGCCGGATTTTTGAAATGAGGTGAATCTTTTGCGAATGGGTGATGTTGGCCATGAATGGCATCCGTCCATCACCCGGCAGAAACTTCAACCCCGGAATCTCTGTCGATAGAAGCAATTCGTCAAGAGCAAACGCCTCCGTTCGGAGATAATCCCCGATGCCGGGAAAACGGTTGGGGAGTCCCAACAGGGAGTTGAGATTACAGTTCCCCAGGTCCAGGTCGATCACAACCGTGGGATGACCCAGTTGGGCGAGGGCAATAGCCAGATTGGCGGTGAGCAGGCTCTTGCCAACTCCACCTTTGCCGCCGGCAATCGGAATGACGATGGAGGGTTCGGACAAGACGATCATCCAATCCTTTTGATAGAATTTGGAATCCAGGGAACTTATACCTCAGAAGTTCCCGGCGAATCAATCAGGAAGCCGTTAATTGTTCGGCTTGCCCTTCGGTTGACAAGCCGGCGCGGCAGTTGCTAGCATCCGCCATTAGTTCTTGTGGACTGGCACTCTGAGATGAACCGCCGAACCCCCTAAACGGAAGGTGAACTTGAGTCAGAAAACAGAGATCGGAATTGACCTCTTCAGCGATACGATGACCCGCCCCACCCGAGAGATGCGCCGGTTCATGTGCGATGCCGAAGTGGGAGATGAACAGAAAGGGGAAGATCCAACTGTTAACCGCTTGCAGGAGATGGTGGCGGAATTGCTCGGCAAAGAAACGGCCCTGTTTCTGCCTTCCGGAACCATGTGTAACCAGATTTCCATCAAAGTGCATTGCCGTCCCGGGGACGAGGTTTTGCTTGACAAGACTGCCCACCCCCTCAACTCGGAGGCAGGGGGACCAGCGGTTCTGTCCGGGGTAATGGTTCGCGGGTTGGAGGGAGTTCACGGAGTATTCACAGGCGAGCAGTTAAAGTCAGCCATTCGTCCTATTAGCCGCTATCAGCCGAAGACTCGCCTGGTGTCGGTGGAGCAGACATCCAACCTGGGTGGGGGGGACCATCTGGCCGTTGCGGACTATCCAGGAGGTCTGCGGA
The DNA here is from genome assembly GCA_041484625.1 of Terriglobia bacterium. GTDB lineage: Bacteria > Acidobacteriota > Terriglobia > Versatilivoradales > Versatilivoraceae > JBGPHY01. Next base: position 3,992 of record JBGPHY010000002.1, read on the forward strand.
GTCGCCCGGAGCTATAAGCTCTCTACTCATCTGGACGGGGCAAGGCTATTCAATGCGGTTGTGGCCAGCGGAATCAGTCCTCGGGAATATGCGGCAGGCTTTGACTCGGCCTGGATCGACCTGAGCAAGGGACTGGGGGCGCCCATTGGCGCGGTTCTGGCAGGGAGCCGGGATTTCATCCTGGAAGCCTGGCAGTGGAAGCAGCGCCTGGGAGGTGCCATGCGCCAGGCGGGAATCATCGCCGCCGCTGGCGTGTATGCCCTCGAGCATCACATTCACCGCCTGGCTGAAGACCATGCCAATGCCAGATTCCTGGCCGAGGGCCTGGCTGAAATCCCGTGTCTCGGCGTCAGACCTCTGGAAGTCGATACCAACATCGTCATCGTGGATGTCTCCCTTTCCGGCTGGTCAGCCCAGGAGGTTTTGGACCGCGTGATGCTTCATAACCTCCGCATGAGCATCGTCGATCCCACTACCCTGCGAGCCGTCACACATCTGGATGTGTCCCGGGCGAATGTCGAGCAGGCTCTCACCATCATGAGGACCGTCTTGGCCAGTTCACCCGGGAAGTAGGTCAGTGCTCTGCGTTGCACGGGGGAAATCGTAGGGCTTTTCTGCGAAACGCCGCATGTTCAGGCGGATGACAAACCCGTCCTACATACAGCAACATCGCACAAGTACCTCCAGTCGAGAAATCCCCTTGACTCCGGCTTTTTGCCGGGAGTAATATCACTTTGATTTCCACGTACCCGGGGTGCATCCAGGTAATAGGGAAGTGGGTGAAATCCCCACACGATCGCGTCACTGTATTCGGCGAGTCGCTTTCTCGTGGCAGTTCAGGCTGCCGGTCACTCTCGAGTGAGGGGAAGGCCTTGGAAGCGATGAAGACCCGTGAGTCAGGAAACCTGCCTCGGTAAGAAATCCAAAAAAAACCTTCGCGTCAAAGGGTAAATGACATTCTGCTTCTACTCCTCAACTGATTACCCCTCAGACGCCGCTTGGACTTTTCCAGGAGGCTTCCATTATGTTTCGCATTCTCTCCCTGTTGTTATGGTCAGCCTTGGTGCCATCAGCTTTCGCCGGCAGCATTACCGGGAAGGTTGAAGACCCATCCGGTCTGCCAGTCCCTGGAGTTCGCCTGGTCCTGCTGACACCGCAAGGTTCTGCCGCGGGCAGGTCCAGTACCGACTTCCAGGGCCGTTACCGTTTTCGTAATTTGAGGCCAGGAACATACCGGATCTTCGTCAGAGAGGCCGGCTTCCAACAGCAGAACATCGAACTACAGTTGGAGAAAGAGCAAGATCTGCAGAGGGATATCCTCCTCAAGCTGGAATCGCTAGAGCAAGATGTGGTTGTCACGGCCACGCGGACCGAGGCCCCCACCAGTCTGTTGGGTGCCAGTGTCAGCGAGATATCCGGCATTGAGATCGAATCACGCCGTGCCACGAGCGTGGCGGAATTGTTGCGTGGTCTTCCCAGCGCGAATGTCAACCAGGTTGGCGGTCGCGGCAACGTGACCTCGCTGTTTGTGCGAGGCGGGGACTCCAGTTATAACAAGATCCTGGTGGACGGGATGCCTCTCAATCAGCCCGGTGGGGCAGTCGACCTCTCCAACCTTTCAGCCATAAACGTCGAGAGAATCGAGGTCGTTCGCGGCGCCCAGAGCGCGCTATACGGTTCGGATGCCATCTCCAGCGTTGTGCAGATTTTTACCAGTAAGGGAGACCGGGGAAAAACTCGCCCGGAGGGGAGTGTGTTCTTTGACGGAGGCTCCTATTCCAGCTTCCGGGGAGGGGCCGGCCTTTCCGGCGGAGTGGGGCCCCTCACATACAGTACCCAATTCCAGCATTTTGAGACCAACAACCGGGTCCCCAATGATTTCTTTCATGACGACAGTTTCAGCTCAAGGATAGGCTTGGAGCCTTCCAGCAATTCCTCACTGGAATTTCTGGGTCGTTTCGATCGAGGCCGAACAGGCGTCCCGGGACCGACGGCCTTTGGTCCTGCAGACCTGGATGCCTATTACCGAAAACGGGATTTCCTCGCCGGAGTTCGTTGGAACCAGCGGATTTCAGATGCCTGGAGTCAACGGGTAGCCTATTCCCAATCATACATCAATCAATTGTCGGAGGACCCCGTTGCCTCTCCCCCCTTTATCCCTTCTTACCAGGGTCAAGTGGCGGCATTTCCTTATTACGATTTCACTTATTCCTCCTTAAGTGCGACCCGACGGCATCTTTTGAATTATCAGAGCGACTTCGTCATCTCCACACACCTGCTCTCTGCCGGACTGGATTATGAGGAACAGCGGGGCACCCTGGGCGAAGTCCGCGCCCGCCGGACCAATCTCGGGTACTACGTGCAGGACCAGTATGTCCTCAAACAAAGGCTTTCCCTCACGGGAGGACTCCGCTTCGAGGACAATGGAAGTTACGGGTTCGCCGCGGTTCCGCGAGTCTCGGCGGCGGTAGTGTTACGGCGGGGCGATTCCAATGGCTGGTTGGGAATGACAAGGCCCAAAGCAAACTTCGGATTGGGCATCCGGGAACCGAACTTTATTGAGTCCTTTAGCCAAAATCCCTACTTCCTGGGAAACCCACACTTGAAACCGGAAAGGACTCGCAGCTTGGAAGTTGGCCTCGAGCAACACCTCCTGCGCGACAAGGTCCGGGCCGAGGTAAATCTCTTCTCGAGCCAATTTAATGACCTGATTTCCTACCAGATCACGGACTATTCAACCTACGAAGGTTCTTATTTCAACCTGGCCAGGAGCCGGGTCCGGGGAGTCGAGAACATCATCGAAGCCATGCCTGTCTCACAGGTGAGAGTGTCAGCAGGGTATACTTATTTGAATTCCAAAGTTCTCAAGAGCGCCAATCCGTTTGACCCTGTTTTTCAGGAGGGAGCCCGATTGCTTTTGCGCCCCTCCCATTCCGGGCATCTGGGCTTAATCTGGAGTGCCTCCCGCTGGCATTTGGGCACGACCGTGTTTCTCGTAGGGAACCGCGCAGCCAGCGATTTTGTGGGACTCGGCATGACCGAGGCCGCTGGATATGTGCGGGTCGACTGTTCGGGCAGCATCCAGATCAATTCGAGAGTCAGCTTCTACTCCGCGTTTGAGAATCTTCTGAACCGGGAGTACGTCGAGGCACTCGGTTATCCGGCATTGAAATTCAACTTTCGTTCGGGGCTCCGGTTGAAAATTTGATGAAGAAACTCCTGCTGGCCGTTGTTTTGGTTGCGGTGGGCCTGCTGATTTATCGGCAGGTCACGAGGAAAAGCCTGCCATCACTGTCTTCCAGTGAAGGGGTGCGAATTATCTCGCTGTCTCCCACACTGACTGAGGTCTTGTTCGAGTTGGGAGAGGGGGAGCGGATTGTGGGTGTTACCAATTACTGCACCTTTCCTCTTGAGGCAAGAGCAAAGGCAAAGGTGGGAGACCTGGTCAACCCGGATCTCGAGAGAATTGCCCAATTGCAACCCACCATCATCTTTGCCGAGCAATGGAGTTCCACCAAGATCGTGAGCCGCTTGAGAAACCTCGGTCTGAAAGTGACAGAAGTGCCCAGTCCGCGATCCATTGAGGAAATCTACCGGTTGATTGAATCGGTCGGCGAACAGGTGGGAAAGGCCGGGCGAGCCCGTGAGATTGTATCTGACATGAGTGCCCGCATTCTGGCCGTGAAGGAAAAGGCCGCGCGGTTCGAACATCATCCCACGATTTATATCGAGATTGATATTCCATCCTGGTCAGTCGGTCGCGCCAGTTACACCCATGAAGCCGTGACGCTATGCGGAGCACGCAACCTGTTGGAAGACGTCGACAAGCCGGCACTGCTGGTGTCCCAGGAAATCATCATTCAGCGCAATCCAGAAGTGATTCTGTCGTTTGAAGCCTCGGCCGAACAAATTCGTAAACGGCCTGGATGGGGAGTGATCTCGGCAGTACAACGGGGCTGGATCATTGATCACTTCAACCGGGATCTCCTTTCCCGCGGCAACTTCAGGCTGGTGCAGGGAATGGAGGATTTCCAGTCCCGGTTGGAATCGCTGCTGAAGAAGAAGGCTCGGTCTTCACCATGAACTGGCACATATGCAGATTCCAAGGAAATTCGTTCTCGTCGTGGGACTCTCATGAAGAATAACCCGGCTTCGACTCTGAAATCAAAGCAACGTTTATTGTGGCTTTGGCTGGCGACCGTGGCCATCGCAATAATCGCTTTGTTCCTGGGCCCGGCCGGGATACCCGACCGAAACATCCTCCTGGCTGTTCGCCTTCCCCGGGTCCTGTTGGGATTGCTGGTGGGCATGGGTCTGGCAGGGTCCGGAACAGTATTTCAGGGAGTCCTCCGGAATCCGCTGGCTGACCCCTTCATCCTGGGGACCTCCAGCGCGGCCACGGCCGGAGTCATGTTGGCCAATTTAACGGGCATCCGCAATTTCTACCTGCTGTATTTCATGGCACTCGGATTTGCTCTCCTGTCAATTACGATCGTCTACCAGATCTCTCGAATTGATGGGAAATCTCCCATTCAGACGATGGTGCTGGCCGGAGTCATTGTCAGCCTTTTCTTTAACGCACTGGTGTTCATCGTCTTTTCGATTTTATATCGGGAATCCTTCAACGTGCTGTTTTTTCTATTGGGGACGCTGACTGGGGGAGATCCTATGTTGATTGTCCTTTCAGCCATCCTCATCCTGCTGGGTTTTGGCGCGAGCTGGCTGCTCTCTCGAGAGCTGAACATTTTGACCCAGGGCGAAGAAACAGCCTTCCACCTGGGCGTCGACGTGGAGACCATAAAGAAAATCCTGTTTGTGGCGGCCTCGGCAATGACCAGGGCCGCTGTGGCTGTTGCCGGGATGATCGGCTTTGTAGGCTTGATTGTTCCTCACATGATGCGCATGATTGTGGGACCGGACCACCGCTACCTGATTCCCGCATCCGCCCTGGGAGGAGCGATCCTGCTGATTGTCACGGACGCCCTGGCCCGAACTCTCGCCCCTCCGCTGGAAATCCCGGTGGGGGCACTAACAGCCTTGCTGGGTGCGCCGTACTTCGTTTATTTGCTGCGCCAACGACAACGGGCTGGAGAGTTCTAATGCTGCGGTTGGAGAACATCAGCTTTAGCTATCAAGACCAAGCGGTGATCCGGGATGTGAATGCAGAGATCCGGCAGGGGACGTTTCAGGCCCTGATCGGTCCCAACGGGTCGGGGAAAACGACCCTATTGCGGCTGATGAGCCGTGTGCTGGAACCGCAGAGAGGTAGGATCCTGCTGGATGGGGAGCCTCTCGGTCGAATGCGAGCGAGTGACATCGCCCGCAAGATTGCGGTGATTTCCTCGGAGCAATACTTCGAGTTTCCCTTCCTGGTTTCAGATGTGGTCGCCATGGGGCGTTATCCTCATCTCGCCCGGTTGCAGGCGCTTTCGCAGAAGGACCTGGAACTGGTGGAAGACGCCCTGCGAATGACCGATCTTGGCCCGTTGCGGAATCGTCCCATCTCCCACCTCTCCAGTGGCGAACGACAGAGAGTCTTCATTGCCCGGGCCATTGCGCAGCAGCCCCGGGTCCTGATGCTGGATGAACCCAACGCCCATCTGGATGTTCACCACCAGAAGGCTGTCTTTGATCTCCTTCGGACGCTGCACCGAGATCATGGGATGACGGTTATTGCAGTCCTGCATGATTTGACCACCGCAGCGGCATTTTGTGAGGTGGTTATGCTTTTGCACGAAGGGTGTGTTGTCAGGGTCGGCAGTCCCGCTGAGGTCATCACTCGAGACTCGATACGAGAGACGTACGGAGTCGAAGTGGAAATTTTCCCAAGTCCTGTGGGAGGATTTCCACTGGTGGTCTTTGGTCCCAGGGCCTGAATTCGAACCCGAGGGGAACCCAACGGCATCCGTTCCCCACTCAACGGCGATCTTCAAGAGAAAACCATGAGCCTCTTACCCCGTCGGGATGGTCACACCCATACCGAATTCTGTCGGCACGGATCACACGAGGCGACCGACTTGTTCGTCAGACGTGCCATCGAATTGGGTTTTGTAGCCTACAGTCTCACTGAACATCCCCCCTTGCCTCCCGGCTTTGAGGATCCTGCGCCGGAAAAGGATTGTGGAATCCTGGCTGGACAAGTGGAACCCTATTTGGAGTTGGGTTTCCGGCAGAAGAGACAATTTGCCGGTCAAGTCGATCTGAAGGTCGGTTTTGAAGTGGACTACATCCCCGGATATGAAGTCTGGACCCGAGAATTGCTTGACCGATACGGAGGCGATTTGGACGACGCTCTGTTGTCCGTTCACTTCTTACCTGGGGCAGGGGGATGGCGTTGTGTCGACCACAGTCCCGAGGATTTCCGGCAGGGGCTCCTCGAGCCCTATGGAAGTGTGGAAGCCGTGCACCGAGCCTATTGGCAGATGGTCAGGCAGGCGATCAGCGCCGATCTTGGCCCGCACAAGCCGCGTCGGATAGGACACCTCAGCCTGGTCCACAAGTTCCAGGCAAAGTACCCTCTCTCCAGTCCCGAGCAATTCCGCCCGGAAGTGGAGGAGATTCTTGGCCTGATGAAAGCCGGCGAGATGGAAGTGGATCTGGATGCCGCCGGGCTTTACAAACCCGACTGCCGGGAAATCTATCCCGCTCCGTGGATTGTCAAAGAAGCAATCCGCTTAGGGATCCGGCTGGTCTATGGCTCGGATACCCATTCCGTCAGAGGGGTGGGGCAGGGGTACGACGAGGCCTTGCGAATTGTGACTTCCCTGCATCCTCAATCCTGAGAGGGTGTCTCACCAGCCCAGGGCAATCATCGCAAACGGAGGGCACCGCTCCGTTGAGGTCTTGGGGGTCGCGACAGAGCGCGACCCTCCACTTCTTCGAATTCCTCTGAGAGATTCAACTCGATTTCTCTCCTTGACAGCCCTGGCAGGGGCAGATCTCGCGGAGGAAGGCAAAGGTGTAAATGCCGGAAGAATGACCATCATTCCAATGTAACTGAATGGCATAATTCCCTATCGGATCCGCTCCCGTGGCTTTGATGGGGCCTTTTCCGTAAATCGGCAAGGGATCGACTTCGGTCTTCACTTCGGGAGGATGGTCTCGGCAGGCGGCACAGGGGCATTTCTTCCTGAGGTAGTCATAGGGGTAGACCGACTGGTGTTCATCGCTCCAGCGGATTCCAATGCCGCCAGGTGCTGACAACTTGATGGACTTGGGGAAAAAGACCATTGTCACGGTCATTCCTCGATGGAGATGGCAGGTGTAGTCTGGGCGTTGACCTTACTCACCTGGCTGGCGACTGCTTCCGCCAGCTCAGTAAATGCCCGACTGATGGGACTGTTGCCATCTTCCAAGGCGACCGGTTGCCCGTCGTCGCTGCGAGCTCGAATTGTCGTGCTCAAGGGGATCTCGCCGAGGAAGGGGTAGCCCGCCTTCTGACTGGCCCGGCGCGCGCCTCCGTGACCGAAGATATCGTCCCTCTCTCCGCAGTGGGAACATGCGTAATAGCTCATATTTTCAGCAATCCCTAAGATGGGGGTGTTGAGCTTCTTGAACATGGCAATGGCCTTGGACGCCACCTCCAGGGCCAGGCCCTGAGGGGTTGAAACAATCACGGCTCCGGTCAGGGGGATCGTCTGGCATAGGCTGAGTTGAATGTCGCCGGTCCCCGGCGGCAGATCAATTACCAGGTAATCGAGTTCTCCCCAATCAACATCTCCCAGAAACTGCTGAACCATCTTGTGCAGCATCGGACCCCGCCAGATTACCGCTTCATCCTTGGGCAGGAAGTAACCCATGGACATCAGTTTGATCCCGCGGACTTCCGGCGGCTGAATCCTGCCCCTGTCCATGATGGGGGGTTCAAAAGCACCCATCAAGATTGGAACGCTAGGACCATAAACATCCGCATCCATCAAGCCGACACGGGCTCCGTACTTGCCTAGCGAGATAGCAAGATTGGCGGAAACTGTGGACTTGCCCACGCCGCCTTTCCCGCTGGCCACGGCGATCGTGTTGCGGGTCCTTGGAATCAGAGCATGGGGCTCCGAGCCGGCCCGGGTGCTGATGTTGGATCTCATCGACACCGAGACACGAGTGACCCCCGGAAGCTGCCTGACCTTGTCTTCAGCTTGATGCTGGATCTGCAACTTACCGGGAAACAGAGGGGTGTCAAATTCGATAGCCAGGCTCACATTCCCTTCGGCGAGCTTCAGGTCCTTGACCAGCCCACGGGTAACGATGTCTTCATCCCATCCGGGATCACGAATTTCCCTGAGGACCTCCAACACTTGATCCTCATCGAGCACTGTATCCTTCTTGAAGAGTCCCATTCACAAGCCTTTCCCAAAAAAGAGGTGAAATCCAACACAACTCATTCTAACATCAAACTTCCGTAATGGTGCAGCATGAGCAACTTCATGTTTTCCCCTGCGGGAGAGAGGTGGAGGCTGGACCGGAGGCGCTACCCTATTCGCCCTCGCACTCGTCGTTACCCTCGACAGTGTATCCACAAAGGCGAGAGTGGCAATGAAGGCGAGACTCAGCAATGAAAGGGAGTGGACAATGACCAAGCCGAGAAAACTGGCAGTACTAGGTGCGGGGAAGATGGGAGAGGCCCTGACTGCAGGGATACTGGACGGAGGCGCATTTCCCCCGGAGAGGGTCCTGGCAACCGACAAGAACGAAGAGCGTCTTGATTTGATGAAGGAAAAGTACAAGGTGGTCGTGACCAGCGATAACCGCAAGGCCGTGCGGGAGGCGGATCTCGTCCTGCTGGCGGTCAAACCCCAGGTGGTCCTGGAATTGCTGGAAGAGATCAGGGGAGAGGTTCGGAGCGATCAATTGGTCATCTCGATTGTGGCCTCTGTCACTACGACCTATATCGAGAGGATCCTGGGTGCGAAGATTCCAGTGGTTCGGGCCATGCCGAACACGCCCTGTTTGATCCGGTCCGGCATGACTGCCCTCTGCAAAGGAACCTACGCTGAAGACCAGCATCTGAGGGAGGCCGAGAGGGTTTTTGCCGTGGTGGGTCGCACAGTAGTACTGGATGAACGGCACATGGATGCCGTCACGGGCTTGAGCGCCAGCGGCCCGGCTTTCATTTACATCATCCTGGAATCGTTTGCCGAAGCTGGAGTCAAGCTGGGGCTGCCGAGATCCGTAGCTACGGAACTGGCTGCACAGATGACGCTAGGGGCCGCCAAGATGGTGCTGGACACAAAGGAACACCCGGCCCTGCTCAAAGACAACGTCACCACGCCGGCCGGGTGCACTATCGATGGGATCCTGGAACTCGAGGAAGGCAAGCTGCGGGTGACGTTAATCAAGGCAGTAGTAAAGGCAGCTCAACGGGCTGCCGAATTGCTCGAAACCTGAGAGGCATTGGGACTCCACACTCCGCAGTCTTCCCAGGGCATAAGCCTGTCGAAAAATCCCCTCCTCCGACCCAATGAAACTCGAGAGAGCCAACCAGCGACTCCAGATTTTCACCATCCACCTGCTCCGCAAAGAGGCAGCTATCCGCCAGCAATGGCCGGGATAATGGAGACCTCATCCGATTCCTTGACCGGCGTGTCTAGATTTTGCAGGAATCGGATGTCCTCCTCGTTGACAAAGATGTTGACGAAGCGGCGGACCCGGCCATCAGCCTCGCAGATCCGGTCTCTCACTCCCGGGTGCTGTTTCTCAATGTCGTTGATGATATCTTGGACAGACTTCCCGCTGGCCGTGACGACTTCCTGACCACTAGTCAAGGAACGCAACTGAACGGGTATTCGAACCTGAATTGACATTCGACCTCTCCTCAATTTAAGAAGATTGCAGACTCCTTCAAGTGGGGCTGACCCGCCGGTTGCCCCTAGGATTTCTTCCTCAAAAGCCCTTTAGCGATCAATAATTCCGCATTTAAAATGGCAGCCCCTGCCGCCCCGCGAATGGTGTTGTGGCCTAGTACGTTGAACTTGTAGTCAAAAATAGGACACTCGCGGATGCGGCCCACCACCGTAGCCATCCCCTTTTCAATATCCCGGTCCAGGCGTGGCTGAGGGCGATCCCTCCCCTCGACGATGACAACAGGGTGCGTCGGGGCGCTGGGGAGTTTCAGCTTCTGGGGGATCGAGCTGTATTCCCTGAAGGCCGCGATCAGTGCTTCCACGGAGGGACGGCGCTTCATGCTTACCGATACTGCCTCCAGATGACCGTCCAGGACATTGACCCGATGGCAGTGGGCACTGATCTTGAAATTGGCCAGCAGAACCTTTCCATCCTGTAACTTTCCCAGAATCTTTCGGGGCTCGATCTCAACTTTCTCTTCTTCTACGTCAATGTAAGGAACCACGTTGTCGATAATATCCAGGCTGGCCACACCGGGGTAACCGGCTCCGGACAGTGCCTGCATTGTCACGACGTGAACAGTCTCCAGCCCGAATTCCCGGTGCAGGGGAGCCAGTGCCAGAACCATGGCCATAGCGGTGCAATTGGGGTTGGTGACAATATACCCGTCATGGTATCCCTGATTCTTTTTCTGAAGAGGCAGGAGATCCAGGTGCTCATGGTTGATTTCGGGAACCAACAAGGGCACATCCTCATCCATGCGATGGTTCTTGGAATTGCTTAGTGCCGGGTAGCCGGCCTTGGCAAAGGCAGTTTCAACCTTCCCGGCAATGTTGGAGGGCAGCCCCGAGAAGACAAAGTCGCAGTCCAGTGGAGGGGCGCACTCTCTCACCACCAGGTTCCGGGCATATTCAGGAATCCGTCCGGAGATTTTCCATGTGCAAGTTTGATGATAGAGCTTTCCTTCCGAACGATCTGAGGCGGCGATGTCACCTACTTCGATCCAGGGGTGGTTCTCCAAGAGTTGGATGAACCGCTGGCCCACTGTGCCAGTGGCGCCTAGAATTCCTGCTTTGAGTTTCTGTTTCATCTTTTTAAGATACCTCACACTCCGGCTGTACTCACTTCATCCGGCTGCGATTTCCTTCAGAGCAACGACGCAGCGATCAATCTCCTCTTCAGTATTGAAAAAGCCTGCGCTAATACGGATCGCACCATCGGGGAATGTCCCCAGGCTCCGATGTGCGTAAGGGGCACAGTGCAGGCCCGGGCGCACGGCGATGTGAAAGGCTTCGTCCAGGATGGCCCCGGCTTCGGGTGCAGTGTATCCTGCCACCGTGAGCGTCAGGGTGGCGACCCTTCGGTTCAGATCCTGGCTGCCATAAAGTTGAAAACGGGGATCGTCTTTCAAAGCCTCAATCAGGCGCCCTAGCAAGCGGGTTTCGTGTCCTTGAATTCTGGCCAGTGTCTCCTCCACCACAAACTCTACCCCCGCCCTAAGACCGGCAATCCCAACGGTGTTCGGGGTTCCTCCCTCCAACCGGTACGGCAGTTCTCCCGGTTGCACGGGGCTTGAGGAATCACCACCGGTACCACCTTCACGCCAGGCCGACAAACTGGAACGTTCTCCGACAACCAGGACACCCACCCCGGTGGGGCCCAGCATGGCCTTATGTCCAGGCAGTGCCAGAAGGTCGATTTGGTCCTCTTCCATCTGAATGGGAAGCACACCGGCCGTCTGCGCCGCATCCACAAGAAAAAGGAGGTCGTGCTCGCGAGCGATTTTTGCGACTTCCCGAATGGGCTGAACAGTACCCAAAACGTTGGAGGCGTGGGTCAGGACGATCAAGCGGGTACGGGGACTAATGGCTTTTTCAATGTCGCCGGGGTCGATGAACCCAGCCTGTGAAAAGGGAACTTGCGTCAACGTAATCCTTCCGTCCTGTTCCAGTTGCTTCAATGGACGGGAAACAGAATTGTGTTCGAGGAGCGAGGTAATGACGTGGTCTCCGTCTTTCACCGTTCCTTTGATTCCAATGTTCAACGAGTCGGTGGTGTTGAGAGTGAAAATGACTCGATGAGGGGAGGAAATCCCGAAAAACTGTGCCAGCAACACACGCGTTTCCTCAATGGACTTCTCAGCCCTTACGGCCATTCGATGTCCGGCACGCCCGGGATTGGCTCCATCGGTCCGCAGAAAATCAGCGAGTGCCGAATACACGGACTCAGGCTTGGGGTAACTGGTGGCCGCATTGTCGAGATACAGAATGTCAGACCTCAAATGTCCTCCACAAAACACGAAACATCAACCCTGATCCGAGACACAAGGGCCGAGCGGCTATCCACACAGGGAAGGGTAGCGGTGCCGGATCCAAAATGGGATATCGGCCCAAGGGTAAGCCAATTGATCATGGCTGCTTCTGCTTTCGCTTGGCCCTATGCCCCACTCTCACGCCCCCACATATTTGGCATAAACGGAGCGCGCGACATTGGGATCCTTGGTGCCCTTCACGATGCCGCGACCGTCGGGAAACACCGCAATTTCGTAGGCATCGACCTCAAACTTCAAAAGGAACTTGTTGAAATGAACCACTCCCAGCGGTTTCAACCGGTGTGCCAAGTGTTCAAAGTCCAGTTGATGTCCTCCCGACTGGTTGATCTGCACGGAATTACGGCCGCACAGGGTGGTGACGGTTGATCCTTCTTTCCCTTCCAGGAATTCGTACCGCCCCATTTTGCAGACTGGACACTCTCCCTGCTCCTTGGCGCTGGCAATTTCAAAGCGCTTCCAGGAGTTCTCCCACACATCGAAGTAGATCATCTTACGGTTAATCCGGTGCAGATTCCCGGTCAAGATCTTCAGGGCCTCGGCCACCTGAATAGAGGCGATAATGTTCACAATCGAGGCCAGGACACCGGCAGTGTCACAGGTGGGTGACATCCCTGGAGGAGGCATTGTCTCGAAAATACAACGCAAACAAGGGGTCTCGTGAGGAATGACGGTCATCGAGAGTCCGTAGCTTCCCACTGAAGCCCCATAGATCCAGGGCTTCCGATGTTTGACCGCCACATCGTTCAGAAGAAAACGGGTCTCGAAGTTGTCGGTCGCGTCCAAAATAAGGTCGACCCCCTCGACTAGGGACTCAATATTCTTGTAGTTGACATCGGCCACCAATGCATCTACGGTTACTTGGGAGTTGATCTGTCGAAGCCGTTTCTGAGCTGCCACGGCCTTGGGCAAACCCGCCTGGACATCCTCTTCGGAAAAGAGCGTCTGCCGCTGAAGGTTGCTTTCCTCGATGAAATCCCGATCGACAATGCGAAGGAACCCGACCCCTGCCCGGCACAAGGCATCGGCTTGAACTGTCCCGAGGGCCCCGCAGCCGAGAATTGCCACTTTGCTTTGCACCAGCTTGAGTTGTCCGCTTTCCCCGATTTCAGGAAAGAGCATTTGCCGGGAGTATCTTTCAATTTGTGAGGGCATAGCGTCCTGTTTAAACGTCCACCTGCTGTGGCTATAGGGAATCGAAGAATCGGAGATGCGGAGAATTGGGGAAATGGAAGCGCCCCCGGCAGCTTCAGAGTACAAACTTACCGTTCTTCTCTCGCATTCACTCGAGTCCGGTCAATGGCGAAACGAGCCCTTCAAACTCGCTGAGTCTGGCACTGATGACTTGCGGGCGCGCCAGGTGGTCTTGAATTGCTTCCTGGGTTTTCAATCCGTTGCCGGTAACAGAAATGACGGTCACCTCGTCGGACAGGATTCTGCCTTGCTGAACCAGCTTCTGAGTGACCGCCACAGTCACGCCTCCAGCCGTTTCCGTGAAGATTCCTTCATCTTCGGCGAGCATACGGATTCCCGCAACGATCTCCTCATCCGACACGTCTTCACCCCAACCGCCGGATTCCGTCATGGCCTTGATGGCGTAATAACCGTCTGCAGGGTTACCAATGGCAATCGATTTTGCAATGGTTTGAGGTTTGACCGGTTTGATGAAATCACGTCCGGATTTTATTGCCGTGGTGATCGGAGAACATCCTGTCGCCTGGGCCCCAAAAACTTTGCAGTGGCCTTCGGCAACTAGGCCCAGCTTTTCCAGCTCGAGAAAAGACTTTCGGATTTTGGTAATCAGTGAACCACCGGCCATAGGGGAGACCACACAATCCGGAATTCGCCAGCCGAGTTGTTCAGCGATCTCGTATCCAAAGCTCTTGGAGCCTTCGGCATAGAATGGGCGGAGATTGATATTGACGAATCCCCACCGGTACTTCATGGAGATTTCGCTGCAAAGCCGGTTGACATCGTCGTAATTCCCATCCACCCCGATGACATGGGTCTGGTAGACCATCGTTCCTAGAATCTTTCCAAGTTCCAGATCGGCTGGGATGAAAATGTAACTGCGCAGGCCGACACTGGCGGCGTTGGCGGCCACCGAGTTCGCCAGGTTGCCGGTAGAGGCGCAACCAACGGTGTCAAATCCAAACTCCAGGGCCTTGGAAAGGGCCACTGAAACCACACGGTCCTTAAAGGACAAGGTCGGGAAACAAACGCTGTCGTTCTTGATGTAAAGATTTTTCACTCCAAGTCTTCGCGCGAGATTCGTCGCCTTGACCAGGGGAGTGAACCCCACTTGCCTACCCACGGTCGCCTCCCCATCCAGGGGGAGGAGTTCCCGGTACCGCCACATGTTGGGAGGTCGGCTTTCGATCAGTGCCCGGGTAAGCGTTTTTTTCAGGAAGTCGTAATCATAGATGACCTCCAAGGGGCCAAAACAGTACTCGCAGACCGAAAGCGGGGCCTTTGGGTATTGCCTCTCGCATTCCCGACACTGGAGCCCGGAAACGCAAGAGCTTTGTATATTGCTATCCGCGTTGCGGATCTTATTCGGCGAAGTGGCCATTGGTTTTTCCCATGGGGGTTCGATGCTTAAAAAAAAACCTCTTCAATAAGAAGAGGTCTTGGATATCATCCTTTTCTTATCTGTCAGAAACACTCTTCTGCAGGAGTTGGCACCTTCCCGCTGCGGGGGGTTGCCGTGGTTTCAAAGGGCCGGTCCCTCAACCACTCTCGATAAGAAGTACTATTCAATTGTCAATCGGAAATTATACTGGGGTTGGCGTGAATGTCAAGGCTTAAGCGCCTAAAGGAAGGGGTGGAGCAGTTTCCAGGGGAGATAATCGTAGGACGGTAATGTCAGTCGCCTGATTTTGACGTTTCATCGGGAAAACCTGAGAAGTTATCGCCCCTGCAATAAAAGCGGCATTCCACCGGCGATACCAATCCATGCGCGCGTCAGTTCTAAAGTTTCGTTCGATTTCCGTCGAGATTAAGGAGAGTGAGTTATAATTGAAGCGCGCAGCCAAACAGGCCTATGACCAACAGAAACGCGAAGCAGGGCTACTCCCTCCTGACGATCCTTTTCCTGGTTTCTTCTTTTCTTCCCGGCAGTGCTCTTTCAACCGGGGACACGCGCCAGACAGTGTTCCCTTCCAGTTCCTCGCCGGAGGAGAGTGGTTCAGGCAAGTCCGCAAGTAAATCAAGAACCAAGAAGAAACGACACAGCCGATTGCGGGTCACGAAGGTGAGGGTGCCTCGAAACCTGAAGCCCATGCCCGCCTTAGTTGAGACCCCATTTCCCTCGGAAGTAGCACTGTTGAAAGTGGTCGAGAGCGCCAAATCCCGCCTGGAAAATGAAAAGGTCACCTACTTTGCAGGCTCTAAGAAGAAACAGGCGCGGCGGGAAATCAAGCTGGCACTGGCCAACTTCAAGACCGGGGACATCCAGGTAGCGAGCGGAGTTGAGGAGAAAAACCAGTTGATTCTGGATGACCCTCAGATTCGGTACCAGGTCGCCTGGTGGAATGGCTTTAACTCATCCATCGACATCCTAGATCCGCCCAACTGCGGTGTAGTGGCGATGCTTTATGCTCTTGACCCCAAGCGGCAAAGCTTTTTTGGTCAGGATGCGATCATTTATACTCCCTACTCGAGTGCCCTGCTGCAGCCGGAACTGGTTGAGGCCGGCAAAGGCTACCTGATGGGCAAAATCCGACAGGCCCGGCAGGAATTAGACAAGGTTCAGTCGAAATCCACCCCCGGCAAGTCCCTGGCAGTCAGCTCCATCTTCACAGATGAAGATTATTTCAATCTCATTCTTGCCGAGCAGATGGACCCCGGACGATTCCGCTCAATCGTCGGAGATGAAACGGAATTCTCCCAGGATCAGGAACTCCAGTTGGTGCGCCTGGCAGAGCGCATCCTGGTAATCGTGGGAGCCAACCAGGAAGACGCTTACTCGTTTACCGGGAACTATGCCAGTGCCCGAGGCATTACCCAGTTCACCCCGTCCGGTATGAGCGCGGTTTGGGGAATGTATCCTGATGCGGGAATTTCTCGCAGTTTCAAGGAAGCCACCGGCAATCATGTCAGCGCCATCAAAGCGGAAATCTGTCTGCTGGATTTCTACCTGGCGGAACTGGCCGGCGAACATCCCATCTTAATAGGATCGGGATTTGAGAAATACGCTTCAGGCGCCTCTTACAATGGCGGTCCGAAGCGGGTTCATTACGGTCTGGGAAAATTCGGCGTGGAGTGGCTCAATCCCCAGTCTCGTCTCAAGGAGCTTGCTCACAAGTCGCCGCTAAACCGGGAGGAGCGCCTCGAATACCAGTGGCTCAAACGGTATAAGGCCCACGAGACTTACGTTTACCTCAACAAGATGCACGCTCTCGAGAGCCTTCAGGTCAAGTTGGAACTGCGTCACCTGACTGAGAATTCCCTCGAACCTGGCGCCAACAATACTAATACCTCCCTGCCTCGCTAGGCATTCACTCTCCCGGGTACTTCCACGGAGATCGATATTTGCGATGAAGCAGTTTGTTCGCTTCGTCATCGCCTGGAATGGTCTCACTCTCGCCGTCCCACCGGATTTTCCTTTCCAGCTTTTGGGCCACCATTCCAAGCAGGCAAATGGCTGTTGAGTAGTGGGCTTCCAGGATGTCGGAGGCCGGTAGTTGCCGCGATTCCAAACAGCTGAGAAAGTTGGCCATATGCTCCTTTACATTCTCGGCATCCTTGGTGGCAAAGACCGGGTCGACGTGTTGAGGACTTTTGCCCTTCTCGTTAGGATAGAAAGTCCAGCCATCCAGCCATCCAATGTGAAGAATCCCTTTGTTGCCATAAAACAGGAGTCCCACATTGCTTTTGGCCGACGGGTCCATGTCATAGGTCCGGTGCTCCCAGACTGCCGTGAACTTGTCGAATTCATAGGTGACCAGCTGGGTATCCGGCGTGTCGAAGCTGTTCTGTTTGACGAAAATTCCACCTGATGAAGAAATAGCCCGGGGATACTTGACATCCATGGCCAAGCGCATAAGGTCAAACCAGTGGACGCCCCAATCCCCCAGTTGTCCGTTGCCATAGTCGGCATAGTGGCGCCAGCTTCCATGGTACCGCATTCGATTGAATGGGGGCCTGGGGGCGGGTCCACACCAGAAATCATAATCGAAGCCCTCGGGGGGATCCGAGTCCTTCAAGTTGTCCCCCGGGATGTTGTAGTGGACAAAAGCTCGCACCATTCCCACGTCGCCCAGGTTGCCGGCTTTCAAGAACTCGAGGGCCGATTTATAGTGGACCCCGCTCCGGCGGTGAGTGCCTACCTGAACGATTCGCTGATGCTTGCGGGCGGCATCCACAATCGCGCGCCCCTCTTTCAGGGTGTGGGAGATCGGCTTCTCCAGATACAGGTCGCAGCCGGCTTCACAGGCTGCAATGGCTGTCAGTGCATGCCAGTGGTCCGGTGTGGCAATGAGAACGATGTCCAGTTTCTCGCCTTCGAGCAACTTTCGAAAATCCCGAAAGCCTCTGGGCGTATTTCCCTGGCTCTTTTCAACCTCCCGGATCGATGCTTGCAAATGTCCCTGGTCAACATCGCAAAGGACGACTACATCTGCCTTCCCTGTGGCCATCAGGTAGCACAGGTTGACCATCCCCCACCACCCACAGCCAATGAGCCCGACCCGATGCTTGGGAGAAGCTATGATGGTCTGCCTTTTCAAGGCTGCCAGTCCAACTCCGGCTGCTGCCTTCCTCAAAAAGCTTCTGCGCTCCATCTTCCCATCCTGCTTCATGGAGAATACCTCCCGAACTTTGAATTCACTCCTGGCTGAAGAGCTTAGACCGGTTGACTCGCTCGCCTTTGTAAATGACCAGCGAGATTCTTTCGGTAGCGGCGATATCTCTAGTGGGGTCTCCGTCGACCAGCAACAAATCTGCATCATGGCCTTTCCGCAGCAGCCCAATCCTCTGGTCAGCACCCATCAGGCGGGCCGCGTTATAGGTGGCGGCCTGTAAAGCTGCAGGTGCCGGGACACCAGCTTCCACCCAAAGTTGCAGTTCACGATGGACCGTCGGGCCGTGAAACACTAGCAGGTTTCCGGCGTCACTCCCTGTAACCAACCTCACGCCCGCGCGATAAGCACGACGCAGATTTTCTTTGCCTTGCCTGAGGTCGGGACGCCAGCCCCTGAACTGAGCAACTATTGGGCTGGGTTGGCCCGAACCAAGCGCCCTACGAGTCGCCTTGATCAGCGATGCAGGACCGACTTGTTCCACCAATGAACGATTCAGAACGTCATCCTTTCCATTGTAGAGCTGGTCCACTGCCTCCGCTACACTCAGCGTTGGATCGTAGGCGATCCCCTTCCGAGCCATGGTGACAAGAAGGTCGTCGTTAATAGGTTCCTGGAAAGTCCCGTGTTCAATGTCATCGACTCCGATCCTCAAGGCATCGGCAATGTCTCGATTGTCTCCAGTATGCACGACCATCGGGAGATGCTGCGCCCTGGCCTCCTCAGCCACCGCCTGCAGGATCGATACATCCATCCGGTTAAACAGCATCCCGGTCCTGCCAGTTTCCAGGATTGCCTTGACCCCGTCCACCCCCTGGGTCTTCAGATCGCGCACTTGGCGGCGGGCTTCTTCCGGGTCCTTGGGAAGACGGACCATTTGAGCCAAAGCCTGGTTCTTGGCAATTTCCGGGAGTTGTTCGAAATACTCTGTCCCATGCCCGCCTTCAGCAGTAAACACCGGTCCGCAGAGGAACAGGCTGGCTCCCAGCCTTTCACCATTGGCAATCCGGGACCGCAGCCGAAGCGCTTCATCGAGCGGATCCCCCACGCTCCTGACGCACGTGACACCGCAATAAAGATAGGCAGCCAGGGCTCTAGCCATGGCGGAGGCCACAGAATAGTTGTCCTGTTTCTCATGGATACCGCCTGGAGCGGCTAGATGAACATGCACATCTATCAGCCCGGGGAGGAGTGTTTTGCCCGAGGCTTCAATCAAGTCCGCCTTGAGAATCTTTGGGTCCGGTATGGCCCCGGCGTAGACATCTTCAATCTTTCCGTTCTTGATCAGCACTCCGCCTGATTCTATGATCTGGCCATCGCCCACGAAGATTTTGGCGCCTCGAATGAGCAAGGTCTGGCTGCGCTGAAGATCCCGGTAAAGCAACTCTTGCTGGCGAAGGTGGTCCTGGTGGTAGGCCTGGAAGGTTCCTAGAAGCACAAAAGGAGCCAAGACTGCCAGGACCCAGCCCTTGGCACCGGCGGATATCCTCTCTCCTTTCTCCCAGCGGAAAATCTGCTTGGCGATGAAGACTGCCAGAACCATAGTCAACAGCAGGGCAGTGAGCGCCGAACCGTTCTCCAGCAAAGTCTGACGATGGAAGAAAACGCTCTGGAATCCCGTGACCAGGTAGGAAGCGGGCAGGTATTGGGAGATGAGACGAGCCCATTTCGGCAGGAAGGCTATGGGAATAGTTGCGCCGCTCAAGAAGAGCATGGGCATGTACAACAATTGAATCAGGATCTGACTTTCCTGGGAAGAATTTGCGACAGCCGCCAGGATCAAGCCGATGGCACGAAACGTCATGACTCCCAAAGAAACCCACCCAAAGAGCGAAAGGAGATTGTGGGGGACTGGCATCCCGTAGAGGATGTGCGCCAGAAACAGAATCAGCACCACGTTAGGAAGGAAGATCAGCCAGCCGGTCACAATCGAGGCTACCAGCAATGGCAGAGGGGAGATCGGAGTGACTTTGTAACGACGCAGGATATTGTTCTCCCTTTCCTGCACAGCCCGCATGCCAGCGCCAAACAGGCCATTGCCCAGGATTCCGACTACCAGCACCATTGACACTACATAAGTGATAGCGCCACCTTGCTCGGCACCCATCATTTCTGCGAATATAAAAAAGAAGACCAGCGGGAAAAGGTAGTTGAAAAAGAGAACCTCTCTGCTGCGAGAGGCCAGCAGGACATCGATCTTGATCAGTGCCAGGTAGCTTCTCATTCTCGCAGGCTCTTTCCGGTCAACTCGATGAAAACGTCTTCCAGGGACGGACGTTTCAAGTGCACGTCGGTCAGGTCCAACCCATTTTGATCCAACCATTTCACCAGATCCACCAGGGTCTTAGCCGGATGAGTGCTGATGACCGAGATCGTTTTGCGATCTGCGGAGAGATGCAGGTGGGTCGCGTGGTTCCATTCCGGAGTGGCAAGTTCGGGGAGAACAGAGGCACACTCGATCTCGATCATGGACTGACCCAGCGTCCGGGCCTGGATTTCCCTGGGAGATCCTAGAGCGATGATTCGGCCCTCGTCGATGATGGCCACGCGGTCGCAAAGTCTCTCCGCCTCCTCGATGTAATGAGTGGTCAACAGAATGGTGCGCTTCTCCTGCCGCAATTTCTGGACAAGCTCGTAGATTTCGTGGCGAGCCTGTGGATCTAGCCCTGCCGAAGGTTCGTCCAGGAAGACCACTTGGGGATCGTTTAACAATGCGAGAGCCAACGCCAGGCGCTGTTTCTGGCCCCCAGAGAGGGTTTCGTAGGACTGGTTTCGCTTCTCCCAGAGTTGAAGCCGTTCCAGGAGCTGACGGCTGTCCACAGTTCGGGAATAGAGGTCACCGAACAGTTCCATGGCCTCCTTCACCTTGAGTTTGGCGGAAAGGTTGGTTTCTTGGAGGCAGACGCCAATCTGGTCCTTGAGCTGTTTGCTTTGTCGCCCTGGATCCAGTCCGAGAACTGATACGTATCCACCGTCTCGCGGACGAAGCCCTTCCAGGATCTCCACTGTCGTCGTTTTTCCGGCTCCATTGGGTCCCAGGAGCCCGAAAACCTCTCCCGCGTGGATCTCAAAGTCAATCCCTTTGACGGCTCGGAAGTCTCCGTATTGTTTGGTTAACGCTCGAACCTGGATGGGAGCGTCCAAAGCAGATCTTCCCCTTTTTCAGGAAAAATTCAGGTGTGGCAGTTCTCTCAGGTCATCGATCACGTAATCCGGTTCGGGGTCGGTGAGCTGGTCGGGAGCCAGCCCGTAAGTTACCCCGCAGGTGAGAATCCTGGCGTTGCGCCCTGTCAAAACGTCATTCCTGGAATCTCCTACCATCAAAGCACGCCGGGGAGTTGTACCGGTGTCTTCAAGCAGCTTGAGCACTCCCACGGGGGCAGGTTTTTTCTGTTCAAAGCTGTCGCCCCCGTATACATAGAGAAACCTTTCCAGGATGCCGAGCCCCCTCAAGATGGTAAGGGAAGGCCCCACCGGTTTATTGGTGAGCACCGCGAGGGTCCGTCCTTCCAGTTGACCGAGCGCTTCTGCGACACCCGGATAAAGAACAGTGTTGTCCAGCAGATGCTGCTTGTAGTGTCCAATGAACCGCTCCACCGCCTTTCGGATCTCCGGTTCGGAGAACTCCGGCCCAAGGGCCCTCTGCAACAAAACAAATGCCCCGTCTCCCACGTAAGTGTAGATCAGTTCATTCGGGACAGGTGCGAGCCCGAGTTGGATCCGAGTGAAATTGACGCTGTTGGCCAAGTCCAGCCGGGAATCGACCAGAGTGCCGTCCAGGTCGAAGATCAATAGATCGAATTTGTTGCGAGGTTCGGGCACAATTTCCATACTTCAAGCACTCCGATATGAGTTCGGACCCCATTATAGCTCATGGAGGAGGATTCTTTGAAATCTTCCAGGAGATCCACCCTCAGCATGTGTTATATTTTCTGCTCTTTGCTGACGCGAGGAGTTCGCGGCTCAACAGATAACAATTGAAGGCTGAAAGCCTATTCAGTAAGCTACGAACAGGAGTCTCCATGTTCAAAACCTTGGAGTGGACCGAAGACGGACTTCGCATGATTGATCAACGGAAATTGCCTGGAGAGGAGGTTTATCCCGTCTTTCGGACCTATCAGGAAGTGGCGCAAGCCATCAAGGACATGGTAGTGCGAGGCGCCCCAGCGATCGGAGTGGCTGCCGCGATGGGGGTTGCCTTGGGGGTCAAGCAAATTCGCGAGTCTGACCCCGAGCGCTTTGAAAAGAAGTTCTTGGAAATCTGTAACACGCTTGCCGCCACCCGTCCCACAGCCGTCAATCTCTTTTGGGCTCTGGAGCGGATGAAGAAGGTTTTCTACAAGGGGCTTGAGGGCAAACCATTAGCCGAACTCCAGGAGATCCTGAAGGCAGAAGCCCTCCAGATATACCGAGAGGATATCGAGTTAAACCGGCAGATGGGCCGCTTCGGCGCCAGCCTGATTCCGGACCGGGCCACCGTGTTGACCCACTGCAACGCAGGGGCACTGGCCACTGCGGGATATGGGACGGCACTGGGGGTGATTCGCGCGGCTATTGAGCAAGGAAAGACGTTGCATATTTATGCGGATGAGACCCGGCCTTTCCTTCAAGGGGCTCGCCTGACAGCCTGGGAACTCCAGAAGGACAAAATCCCAGTGACGCTGATCACCGACAATATGGCTAGGCATTTCATGAAGTCTGCCAGGATCGATTGCGTACTAGTGGGTGCTGACCGCATTGCCGCCAACGGTGATGTGGCCAATAAGATCGGGACCTACACAGTGGCTGTGCTGGCCAAGGAAAATGAAGTTCCCTTCTACGTGGCAGCTCCACTTTCCACACTGGATCTCAGCTTGTCTTCGGGAGACCAGATTCCTATCGAGCAGCGGCCGGCATCTGAAGTCACTCACATTCAACAGACCCGCATTGCCCCCGACGGAGTGGAGGTGGCAAACCCGGCCTTCGACGTGACTCCCGCCCGCTATGTGACCGCCATCATTACGGAGAAAGGAATTGCCCATCCGCCTTATTTGGAAAGCTTGAAAGCGCTCTCCCAAAGTTAAGACCGATCACTTTCCCGTCAGCCGGGTAGATAGTCCGCGGCCGAAGCGAGGGCGGGTGATCACGTGCACTTAAAGGCGGGCTCTGACATCAATCGGGACGTGGGACCTGAACCTGGACATGAATCTGGTTTCTACTGCCCCTAGACTCCTTCACCTTCTTGCCTTCCTGAATATGCGCTCATCCCGCCCAGCATGTTGTAGAGTTCCTTGAATCCAAGGCTATTCAGAAAGCTGCAGGCTTGAAAGCTTCGCATTCCATGCTCACAGACCACCAGTAATGGTTTCTCCGGGTCCAACTCTCTGTAACGATCGGCCAGGGCGGGTAGAGGTAGCAGCCTGGCCCCGGGAATACGGTGCTGCCGATATTCGTGGTCAAAGCGAACATCAAGCACCTGGACTTCGCCGCTCTCGACCATTCCGGCGGCTTCATAGGCCGAGACATCGTGAACCGCCTGCAGCGGTCTATCTGTCCGCTCCGGCATAATGGGATGGCCGACGTCTGACGATTGTTGAGAAGGCTCACTTCTTCTTTCTGCAGATCGGAAAATCCTCCTGAACAAATTCATTCTATTTCAGCTCCTGACTCAATGTCGTTCCGATTTCACAAATGGACAAAAGGAATTGCAGCAACTTCACATTCCACCGAACCCTCATCCTGCATCGCTTGGAGGAGAGTCCCAGGTTCCAGTACCTCGCGGCGAAGGAAGCTCATAGCAATGGCTCGTCCCAGGGTGGGGGAAAACACACTGCTGGTCACCTGGCCAACTTCTTTTCCGTCCTTCAGAATCTTGCAGCCCTTCGGTAACGGGTCAGTTTCAGGTAAGAGTAGTCCAGATAGCTTCCAGTTCAACTGACCCCGGTAGGTGGCCCGTGCCACGATTTCCTGCCCCATATAGCATCCCTTGGTCAGGCTGATGGCCGATTGTAGACCAGCTTCAAGGGGAAGGTGGCTCTCGTCCAAGTCCAGGCCATAAAGAGGGACCCCTGACTCTACCCGCATGGCGTTGAAGGCCTCCCAGCCAACTGGTCGGAGTCCATAGAACTCACCTGACTTCAAGAGCAGATCCCAGCTTTCCGTCAACTTCTCCTTTGATACCATGAGGTCATACCCCCCCGGCGGGATTCGGGAGCGCCGGAAGAAGCGAACCTGAGCCCCAAGAACTTCCGTGATGGCGTGATCGAATGGGCTTTGCGGAAGCGAAGCGGAAGTGATCTGGGACAGACCATTTGAGGCCTTGGGTCCCTGGATCGAGAGGACACCCCAGAGGTCGGAAACATCCTTTACATCCACCTGGTCGGCAATGATGTACTTCTTCAATGCCTGTGGGAGTTTATCGCGAAGAACAGGACTGGAGAGCAGGATAATGGATTCTTCCTCTCTGTAGACCTGCATGTCGGCCACGATTCTTCCTTGCGGAGTCAACATGGCCGCGTAGCAGCCCTTTCCCGGCAGGAGAGCCTTGATATCGTTGGTCAACATGCCGTGCAGGAAACGAACGTGATCCCGGCCGGAGACCTCCAGGATCGTGTCATCCGAAAAGTCCAGCAGTCCCGCTGAATCCTTCAAAACACCGTACTCCTCGGAAAAGGAGGAGAATCTCAGGGGCATCCCCCAGCCGGGGAGGTCGGTGAAAACGGCTCCGGAGGCTCGGTGCCGCCCATGCAGTTTTGTTTGCCGGGTCATTTCTTAGATATTCGTGGGTTCATGCGTCCAGGATCTGTTTCAACAGGTCATTCACCATTTTAGGATTGGCCTGACCTTGAGTGGCCTTCATTACCTGGCCGACGAAGAAGCCGAAGGAGGCCTTTTTCCCGGCGCGATAAAGTTCAAAGGTTTTCTGGTTGGCCGCGATGACATCACGGATTACGGCCTCAATCTGGGGGGCGTCAGTAATTTGTTTGAGGCCCCTGGCTTCAATGACTTCCTTTGGAGTCTTGCCCTCCCTGATCATAACCTCAAAAACTTCTTTGCCTATCTTCCCGGAGATTTCACCGCTCTCGATCCTGCGGATTAGCTCAGCCAGGCTCTGAGGCTGAATCGGGGAGGCATCTATCGATTTGTCGAATTGCTTCAGACCATGAAGGAGATCCCCCATAATCCAATTGGATGCGGCCTTGGGACTTTGACATAGCCTTACGGTCTGCTCATAGTAGTCCGCCAAGAGACGCGAGGAGGTCAGCACTCCCGCGTCGTATTCAGGAATCTGGTACTCTCGGGTGAAGCGCCTTTTCCTGGCCTCCGGCAACTCGGGCATGGCGGCCCGCAGGGTGTTCTGCCATTCCTGGTCTACCACCAGCGGAGGTAGGTCCGGTTCGGGGAAATAGCGATAATCGTGGGCTTCCTCCTTGGTCCGCATGGAAGTGGTTCGTTGTTCCACGGAGTTCCACAAGCGAGTCTCCTGAACCACCTTTTCGCCGCTTTCCAGGACGTCAATTTGGCGGGCGATTTCAAATTCCAGGGCTTTCTGCAGAAACCTCAGGCTGTTGAGGTTTTTCAGCTCGGCTTTGGTGCCCAGGGCCTGCTCCCCAGACAATCGGACCGACACGTTGGCATCGCAGCGCAGGCTGCCTTCCTCCATGTTTCCGTCACAGACACCGAGGTATTCCAGAATGAGTTTGAGTCTCGACAGATATTCGTAAGCTTCCGCGGCGGTTCGAATATCGGGTTCACTGACAATCTCGATCAAGGGAGTGCCGCTTCGATTCAGATCGATGTAGCTGAATCGATCAGAGTCCGCGAACCCATCATGGATGGACTTGCCGGCGTCCTCCTCCATATGAACTCGTTTGATTCGAATGACCCGACCCCCTCCATTGCCGGATAACGCAACCCTCCCCAATTCGGCTAGTGGCCGGTCATATTGCGAGATCTGGTATCCCTTTGGCAGGTCGGGATAGAAGTAGTTCTTGCGGGCGAAAATGGAGATATTGTTAATTTGACATTCCAGGGCCAAAGCGGCTTTCACGGCCATGACCACGGCTTCGTGGTTCAGTACCGGTAATGCCCCAGGATAACCCAAGCAGACGGGGCAGGTGTTAGAGTTGGGAGGAGCCCCGAATTCGGTGGAGCAAGCGCAGAAGATCTTGGTGCGAGTCAATAACTGGGCATGAACTTCCAGTCCTATCACTGTTTCGTATTTCATAGACTCCTTGAATCGTCTAGCGGAGCCATCCGGGCATGGCTCCGGCTTTGCGGGCGTCCTCCTCCAGGTCACTGTATTCTTTCTGCAATCGCTCCTTCTCTTTCTGAAGGGCGGAACGCTGGCTTTCGAGGTTGTTGATGCCGACTACAATGTAAGGCGTGTAGGTGCCCATGCCCACCATGATCCCTTCGCCTTTTTTCTGGCGGACCTTTTCATCCAGATCGCTGATTTCCTTGTCCACGGCAGCCATCTGGTCTCTCAAAGCCTTGGCCCGCTTCCTCCAGTAAGCTTCATCCTGGCCTTTCTCGGAACCAACTGCCTTTGGATTTGCTCCGGTCTCCCCCTTAGCAGGCTTGTCCTGAGCGGCAGTAGATACCGACCTGTCTTCGGACGAAAGGGGACTGCCAATGGAGACGATATCCTCGTTCGAGTAATGCTTGGAAGGGTGTGCAGCCCTCTGGATCTGCTTGTTGGCGGCCTCGGTGGCAAGCCAATCAACTTGGCTCACCGGCACGGCATAAAACTTGCCGTCCGTTGAGGTGAACCGGTATTGACCCTCCATGGAAACCGGGCGGGTACGGGCCTCATAAACCTTGCCGTCCTTCAAAAACACCCTGTAGCTGCCCATCAGGTCACAACGCGAACCGATCAAGAGTAGGAAAAACCCCCACCCCACTGACATCAGGGCCCGATGACGGGCGCTAGATCTTGGACTTCGCATGGTCGTCTTCTCCGATCAAAAAGTGTAAAACAGCCCCAGGCATAACTCAACTTAATTGATGGGACCTCCGCCTTTACTAACTCTTCGCGATTGTTTAGCATTAGTTGCGAGATCATGAAAAGTGAGTTCGGAGGTCCATGAGCAGCCAATTAGAAGATCGGGGTTTTAGCGGGTTGTCTTTAATCCTGGGTGGGGCCCTGAGAATTCAGAACAAATCGGAGCTTGAACAGTTCCTGGAACAGCCGAAAGCCCAGGGTCTTGTCCGTTCCGCTCCCTACCAGGATGTGTTCATGGTCATCAAGACGGTAGGATTAGCTGACAGCCTCGAATTTCTGCCTCTGACTTCGAGGGATCAGCGCCGCGGGTTTATCGATTTGGACTGCTGGAGGAAAGACAACTTTCATGTCCACAGTTTCATGGAATGGCTGGCGGCCTTTATTCAGTGCGGTTCGGAAGAGACCGTGCGCTTGGCCCGATCTGTAGACCCGGAACTCCTGGCGTATTTCCTGAAGCAGAATATCCAAGTCCATGAGATTGATCCGGAGGAACCGGCCCCGGACGCCCCTCTTGCCTGGACACCGGATCGCCGCTTCGGGATCGAGATTTCGGGGGAGGAAGAGTCCGCCACCATGGCGCGCCTCTTGCTGGACGCAGTCTTCCGATTCGACCCTTCACTGGGGTACGATCTATTGGACCGTGTTCACTGGGGGAACCTGGTGGCTCTGGAGGAAGAAGCCTATCAAAACAAGAGGCGGCGCCTGGAAGAGATCGGGTTCGTCGATTACTATGAGGCACTGGAAATCTACTGCGGGTCTCCAGTCACCCCTCTGCAGGGGCCAATCAGCCCCGCATTTTCCGAAAGGGAGGACATTCCTGGCTCCAGGATGTTGCCGGCTTTGTTCGTGGCGTCGCTCTCTCATACGGATTATCTTCGCGACGGTTTGCAGCGATTGAAATCCCACGAGGCGATAGAGAGGATCACACGCAGCCTGGCGGCACTCTCCAACCGCATACTTTCGGTTTATTCCGTGACTCCTGGAGATTTGGAGAAGGTCAAACCTGCCTTGGAAGAGGTACGTGACTTCCTGAGTCTGGGAATTGAGTACATGTCGAAAGGCCAACAACTCCAAGTCTTGGAGATCCTGGATAGCTGCGATCTGCAGACGATCTTCAAGGCCGGATTCAGCCTGGTGGCGGACTTGCAAAGCAGAGCCAATAAGATCCTCCAAGCCGGCGGCCTCCAGCTTCAAGATCGCAGTGAATTATTGCTGGATTCACCGGAACTGGAGTTCTTCTCGGGACTTCGGCGACAGCGGCCGCTCCTCTTTGAAGGAGTGCAGGATTGCCACCGCTCCTCCTACCGCAACTTCAGGACTTTGGCCGACATCCAGCAATCTGCCCTGGTTCTGGATCAGATCGAGGTGCTCTCCGCACAGTTCTGGAGACTCTTTCCTTACCACCAGAAACTGATTCCCCGGGCTAAAGACATCGGTTCCGGATGCGGCAACCGGGAAGTGCGTTTCTGTCAATTGCTGAACACCGCCTCGATGAACTCACTCCTAAGCAGAGGCTTCAGCTACCAGGCTCTGGATGTTAGGGCAATCTTAGATCTTACAAGAACCGCCCTGGCGTCCTCGATAGAGAAAATGGACCTGGAGAATCTGCTGATAGGCCCTGTGGAACAACAAGTGTCAAGGCAAGTAGAAACTGCAGAGGACAGAAAGGTTTTGGCGATGTACTTCACCAGGTGGATCAGCCGATGCGCTGAGGAGCTGGCCCCCTTACTCCGAGCCGGAGAGATCGACCCCCGGTTTTTGAGCACGCTTTTGGTTCGGTGCCCTTTGTGAAAATGCGGGTTTTGGTGGAGGGTCGCAGTCTGTAGCGACCGCGGCTCGGACGGAGCCTCGCCCTTTAGCATGCTCATCCCCGGTGGCGCCACAATATGGCGCATAGTAAACTCTCATAAATATGGAAACTCTGCTAGCCAATCTGATAGTGCCTTTTGTGGGAACCGTAGATTTTTTGAACCGGAAGTGCCCACGGCTCACAATTACCGTTCAACGGGGCCGTCAATACCACACTCAACTGCCGATGGTGCCGCCGAGAACGGTCTAGGGGCGCTTTCAATATGATCATTGAAAAATTCCTAACTGCCATCCGGGATCAGCAACTCGTGTCTCCAGGGGATCGGGTGCTGCTGGCGGTGTCGGGAGGCGCCGATTCCACCGCCATGTTACGTCTCTTTCTTGAGATCCGCGCCCACTACCACTTGGATCTGGTCGTCGCTCATCTCAACCATGGTTTACGGCAGGAGGAGTCGAACGAGGATGAAGAGCACGTCAGACAATTGGCAGCAATCTTTCATCTGGAGATAGTTGCTGAGAGGCTCTCTCCTGTGGATAGATCCTTCGGCCGGTCGGGTGGTATGGAGAATTGGGCACGTGAACAAAGATATCGATTCCTGGTACAGGCGGCCGAGTCCCTTGGAGCCCAGAAAATTGCTCTTGGTCATACCATGAATGACCAGGCGGAGACTGTTCTGATGCGCCTGCTTCGCGGAAGCGGGACCTCCGGGCTGGCCGCCATCCCTGCGGTTCGGGAGAGACGCTTCATCCGACCCATGCTGCAGATTACGCGTGCCGAGGTCCTTTCCTACCTGGATAGTTGTCAAATAAGGTGGCGGGAAGACTCCTCTAATAGGGACCTCCGGTACTTTCGGAACCGGATTCGCCTAGAATTGATCCCTTACCTGGAAGAGCGGTATAACCACAGCATCATCAGTGGGTTGGCAAGAACTGCCAGCAATCTCAAGGAAGAAGCAGACGTTTTGGAG
This sequence comes from Terriglobia bacterium, assembly GCA_041484625.1. Classification (GTDB taxonomy): domain Bacteria; phylum Acidobacteriota; class Terriglobia; order Versatilivoradales; family Versatilivoraceae; genus JBGPHY01. The sequence continues at coordinate 33,719 of JBGPHY010000002.1, forward strand.
GTCTATACCCAAGCCGATTTCTCCCGGGAAGCCTTCATCTCGAAAGAAAAGGTTGTTTGGGACCTCACACGACTGCGTGAGTACCCACCAGCCATTCAACGGCAGTTGCTCCGTCATTCAATGAAATCCCTGTTGCCCGCTGAATTCCTGATTGGACGCCGGATGGTGGACTCCGCTTGCGTGCTCCTGCAGCCAGGGAAGAGTGGGAAGTCAATCAGCCAGGGAGGACTTCGACTCAGTCGGGAATTCCAGTTCCTCGCCATCGAAGTCCTTGCAAAGAATTCTCCAGCCGAACGAGGTTACGACGTACCACTCGAAGTTCCCGGGAAGGTCCGCTTGGATCGGATCGGTTCAGAGTTAGAAGCCTATCTTGGTACATCCTTGGATGATCATAATCGGATAAACCGATGGGTCCTGTTGCTGACTGCTGAGGAAATGGCTTCTGGCTTGCGTGTCAGGAATTGGAGGTTTGGCGACTGCTACCGCCCGATAGGATTTCTTAGGGTAAGGAAGGCAAAGGAGCTGTTTCTCCTTAGAAAGATCCCCCGTCGCCTGCGAAAAATCTGGCCGGTTGTCACTTTGAGTGATAAGATTATTTTCATGAAAGACTTTCCAGTTGACGCCGATATGTTGCGCAGAGAGCATTCCGAAACAATGACCCAGGTGGTCATCGAGGAAAGGAATATCGAACCGTGAAGCTAAACCGGGTAATATACAGTGAAGCCCAAATAGCACAGAGGGTTGCGGAGATTGCAGCTAGCATCAACCGAGATTTTGCCGGCCAGGACATGGCGGTCGTCGGCCTACTGGAAGATTCCTTTATCCTCATGGCGGATTTGATTCGAAAAATCGACTCAAAAGTGTTATGTTATTTCCTGAAAGCAGACATTGTGGAAGACGACCGAAGTGTATGCCGTATCAAGAAGATATTCTATTCGCCGGAATTGGATATTCATCAGAAAAATGTCCTGTTAGTGGGAGGAGTTCTGGACACCGGAATCACTCTGGATTTCCTCTCCCGGTACGTCTTGCATGGTGGGCCTAGCCTTCTCAAGATCTGCTTTTTGATTGAAAAACCAAAAGAGCGGAGAGTGGCACTTCAGTGCGACTATGTCGGGTTTTCCATTGACAACCCGAAGCCTTTTTACCTGGTGGGTTACGGACTTGCCCATAACCAGCAATACCGAAACCTACCATATATTGGGGTGCTGGAACCGGGAGCCTAAGAGTATTAGTTTGGAGGTCTTTCTTTGAATTCGACAGCGAAGACACTGATTTTCTGGGTGGTTTTGATCCTAGCGGCCGTATTGCTCTGGCAGGTCGTCCAGAGGACACAGTCCCGCCAGGATAAGGAACTGAACTTCTCAGAATTCATGAACGAAGTGGACAAGGGCAATGTGGCAAGTGTGGAGATCATGGGGAGTGATGTCAAGGGGCAATTGAAGAGCCAGGCCCCATTCAAGACTACCGTGCCGAATTATCCGGAATTTGTGAAGACCCTTCGGGAGAAAAATGTCTCAATCACGGTTAAAGAACCCAGCCAGAGTCCCTGGCTGGCTGCCTTAATCTCCTGGGCCCCCTTTGTCCTGCTAATCGGATTCTGGATTTTCTTTATGCGCCAGATGCAAAGTGGCGGGAACAAAGCGCTCTCTTTTGGCAAGAGTCGGGCCAAACTGCTCTCCTCACAGCAGAAGAAGGTGACTTTTCGGGATGTGGCTGGCGCAGAAGAGGCCAAGGAGGAATTGCAGGAGATCATCGAATTTCTCAAAGAGCCCCAGAAATTTCAGAAACTCGGAGGGCGAATTCCCAAGGGTGTACTCCTGGTGGGTCCTCCGGGCACTGGAAAGACCTTGTTTGCCAGAGCCATTGCCGGGGAAGCCGCGGTACCGTTTTTCTCCATCAGCGGATCCGATTTTGTTGAAATGTTTGTAGGTGTTGGTGCCTCCCGGGTTCGCGACCTCTTTGAGCAAGGTAAGAAGAATGCTCCCTGTATCATCTTCATCGATGAAATTGACGCCGTAGGACGCCATCGCGGGGCAGGGCTCGGCGGGGGTCACGATGAGCGCGAGCAGACACTCAACCAGTTGCTGGTTGAGATGGACGGGTTTGAATCCAATGAAGGTGTGATTCTCATTGCGGCTACCAACCGTCTCGACGTCCTCGATCCGGCCCTTTTGCGCCCGGGGCGCTTTGATCGCCGAGTCATTGTCGCCAGGCCGGATGTCAAGGGCCGCGAAGGAATCCTTCAGGTTCACACCAAGAAGGTCCCGCTTTCCGAAGACGTGGACATCACCATCCTGGCTCGAGGTACTCCAGGCTTTTCCGGTGCCGACTTGGCCAATTTGGTGAATGAAGCGGCCCTTAACGCTGCCCGGTACAATCAAAAATCAGTGACCATGTCCGATTTTGAAATGGCCAAAGACAAGGTACTAATGGGCGTTGAACGGAAATCGCTCATTATTAGCGATGCAGAGAAAAAGAACACTGCTTACCATGAGGCCGGTCACGCGCTGGTTGCAGCCATGATTCCTAATGCAGACCCGGTCCACAAAGTCACAATCATCCCCCGGGGGATGGCCCTGGGAGTTACCATGCAACTGCCGGTTGATGACAAACATACATACACTCGAGATTACCTCGAAGGTCAAATCTCCATCATGATGGGTGGTCGAGTGGCTGAAGAGCTTTTCCTCGATCATATGACTACCGGAGCAGGGAATGATATCGAGCAGGCGACGGAACTAGCCCGACGCATGGTTTGCGACTACGGAATGTCCTCTTTGGGACCATTAACTTTCGGGAAGCGCGAAGAACAGATCTTCTTGGGTCGGGAAATCGCCCAGCACCGCGACTACAGTGAAGATACCGCCATTAAGATCGACCAGGAGATGAAACGGTTTGGCAATGAGGGTTATGAGAGAGCCAGGAAGATCTTGAGTGAAAACCGGGAAGTCTTGATTCGAATAGCCGAGAACCTGCTCGACAGGGAAGTCCTGGATGCCAACGAAGTCAGGCAGTTAATCCAGAACATTCCCCTCGAAAGCAAGAGCAGCTCTCTCTCCAAATCGAAGGTAGGAAAAGAGGAAAAACCTGAACAGCAAGTGGTTCAGTCTCTTTCTCCTTCGGTCCCTCTTTTGGTCGACAAGCAGAGGGAAAAACCTGCTCCTGCCTAACAGGCGGCGGCCGGGGTGGGGACCTTTCGACTCAATTCTTCGAACGACCGGGCGGGGTCTGAATTGGCACTCGGTTGTGAGTTTCTCTTCGCCCATCTCCCTGAGCCACAAGACGAAGCTGTAGGTTAATTGTCCCAGCGCCTCTTTTTCCCTTTTCAGGTCTTCTTTTCCTGTTTCCGTGTGGCCCAAAACAGCTGGGTGTTCAATGGCTCCCCACAAGGTTTTTCTCTTGAAACTTCCCACCCATCAGCTGGAACTTGGGAAAAGGACGTTGATCATGGGTGTCCTTAATGTGACGCCCGACTCCTTCTACGATGGAGGACAGTACTTCTCACCCCGAAAAGCTCTGGATCGTGGGTTGGAACTGGAAGAGGAGGGAGCCGACATACTGGACATTGGAGGGGAATCTACCCGCCCTCCCCACTGCAAAGAATTGCCTGCTGCCGAGGAGTTGCGTCGCGTTCTTCCAGTGATTGAGGGACTTCGGAAGCGGTTGAGAATTCCCGTTTCCATTGATACCTACAAGGCGGAGGTGGCCCGCAGTGCCCTTGAGGCCGGTGCCGAGATTGTCAATGACGTTGGAGGCCTGAAGTTCGATAGGAGATTGGCTCACGTTGTCGCAGCCGCTCGAGCTGGCATCGTGATCGTCCATTCTCGGGGCGGCCCCACCGGAATGCACCATGTGTCCAGATCCGGGAGCGTTCTCAGGACAGTTGTGCAGGGTCTAGAGCAGAGTATTCGCCTAGGCCGATTGCAGGGGATCCCGCACAGCCGGATGATTCTGGATCCAGGCATCGGTTTCAGCAAATCGGCGGCAGAGAGTGTCAGAATCCTGGGAAATCTGCCGCTTCTAAAGCGTTTTCAGTTGCCGATCTTGGTGGGCGCCTCACGGAAATCGTTTCTTGGCCAGATCCTGGATTTACCTGTGGGAGAGAGACTCCAGGCCAGCCTTGCCGCCGCTGCCGCGGCTGTTCTTAATGGAGCCCACATTGTCAGGGTCCATGACGTCAAGGAGACCCGCCAGGTCGTTAGAATCTGCGATGCTATTAGGCAGGCATCTGGATCGGGATAGGACGTTATGTCCTTTTTTGAATTCCTGAACTCGATTCGAGACAAGTTCACCTGGATCGCTGCCATTGACATCCTAATTGTCAGTGCAATCGTTTACCAGGTGCTCTTGCTCATCCGCGGGACCCGCGCCGTGCAGATGGGTTTCGGTGTAGGCCTCCTGGTGGTCTTCTTCTATTGGAGTCGCTGGCTTCAACTCGGGACCGTTCAGTGGATTCTCACCAACATCCTCCCGTACTTTGTTTTTGGTCTGATCGTGCTCTTTGCCGCAGAAATCCGCCGCGCGCTGGCCAGCATCGGAAAGAACCCGCTGTTCATGCGATTGTCCAGGAATCCCTTTGCGGAAGCCTATGACGAAATTGTGTTGGCCGCCACCACTCTCTCCTCCCAAAAAATTGGGGCATTAGTTGTCATTGAGAGGGAGATTGGGCTCAAACACTATATTGAAAGCGGTGTGGCGGTCGATGCTGCGCTTTCCTATGACCTTCTGGTGAGCATCTTCTCGCCAGGAGGGCCACTCCATGACGGTGCTGTCATCATCCAGAAAGGGCGGATCAAGGCGGCCGCCTGTTTCCTGCCGCTGACGGTCAACCCGAAACTCAGCAAGGAATTGGGGACTCGTCACCGGGCCGCTATCGGCGTCACCGAAGAGTCCGACGCGGTAGTGGTGGTGGTTTCTGAGGAAACCGGCGCCATCTCCATCGTTGTCAGTGGCGAAATCCATCGCCACCTCGACGGGGACTCCCTCCGCTTTCAACTGGAGACCACCATGGAGCTCAGACATCCCAAAGACAAGGCCTCCCGCCCGTCTTCATTCATGGAGAGCAGATGATCTATCGATTGCTCTGGCTCAAGAATCTCATCACTGTCAACTGGCACCTGAAGCTGACTTCGGTTTTGCTGGCTTCCTTACTCTGGGTGGCCCTGAACGGGGAACCAAAGTCAGTGGTCGTCTTTCGTGTTCCCCTCGAGTATAGGAATTACCCCAAAGGGATTGAAGTGATTGGGGACAATATCAACTTGGTTGACGTTCGGGTCGCAGCCTCTTCCGGCATCGTTAAGCGGCTAGACCCGACAGAGATCACCGCCTTCATTGATTTTTCTGATTGGAGCCTGGGAGAGCGAATCTATCCTCTGGCATCGCAGAATGTGATTGTCCCGTACGGCGTGAAAATCATCCGCATTACACCGAATCAGCTTAAACTCAATTTCCAGCGCATCCGAAACAAGATTGTGGAGGTCAGGCCCATTATCACGGGAGATTTGCAGAAGGGGTACAAACTCGAAGGGGTGCAGGCACGCCCCCACTTGGTTCGCATCTCTGGCCCGGAAGGCCATTTGAGATCAACCGCCTACTTGTCGACCGAGAGCATCGATATCAGCGGGAAGACTGGACCTTTTCGAACCAAAGTGCATCTGACCCTCGATGACCCGCTGATCCAATTGCTTGAAGACCCGGAAATTGAGGCGGAGATCTCCATCGGCCCTATGATCATGCGGAAAAAATAGACGTCCGAACGGGCAGGGTGGTCTGACAAGTTAGGGACTTAGGCTGCTTTTGGGAAGCGAATACCATGCGAGAGCTTTTTGGAACGGACGGAATCCGTGGCGTGGCAGGAGAATTTCCCCTGGATCCGGCGACTATCAGCTACATTGGACTGGCCGTGGGCCGGCACCTAGCCAAAATGGGTCAGAATCCCCGCGTCATCTTGGGGCGGGACACCCGGGAATCCGGGCCATGGATCAGCCAGTGTCTGGTGGGTTCTCTTCGCTCTGCCGGGGTGGAGTCAATTCATGAAGTGGATGTGATTTCTACCCCCGGAATCGCCTACCTCACCCGAGATCTTGGATTTGATCTCGGGATTATGATCTCTGCCTCACACAATCCTTATCAGGATAACGGGATTAAACTCTTCTCTCGGAATGGTTTCAAGTTGCCCGACGAATTGGAGAAGCTGATTGAAAAGGAGATTCATTCCCTGATCAAGACCGGAATGACCTCCGAAATCCTACAGGATGGAAAGCGTTCCCTGCCTGGCCGGGGAGCACTCGAGGACTACGTTAACTTTCTGGTCAGTCAGTTCCATGGGAGATACTCAGCCGGCAAATTGGGCCTGGATGTGTGCAACGGTTCCGCTTGCTGGATTGCACCCCAGGTTTTTCGCCGTCTCGGGGCTGATGTGGTGATAATCCACGATTCCCCCGACGGTAGGAATATCAATCGAGAGTGCGGATCGATGCATGTTAAGTCCCTGGTGCGCCTGGTCAAGAACCAAAAGCTGGGATTTGGA
>JBGPHY010000003.1:0-39771 GCA_041484625.1 Terriglobia bacterium
CCTCCTCAGGACTCATACCATTACGAGATTCTTTAACTCTGTCTCCTCGGCTTTCTAAAACAGCCGAAGGGGACTGCTCGAGCCTCGTCTGGATGGAACCGTTCAATTCGCTCAAAGCAAAGACAACCAGGGCCTCCCGCTCCAGCGATTGTTCCAATTGAAGCAGGCTGTTAGACATCATGATGAGAGTCTTCCCTTCCATCAGCTGGAGACACTCCTTCAGCAAATTCAGTTTCTGTTGGTAGAGGGAAACGATCCCCTCGCTCGGATGAGTCATGGACTACACCTGAATGTCCAACAATCGATTGTTCCCTTCATCCATCCCTGGATGATCCGCCTCGGGACTCTGAAGATCGGGCGGAGCCGAATCGGTCCTCGGTTTTCCTCCCTGGTCACGGCGTTTCTGGGGGTTGCCGGAATTCTCCTGATTCGGACGAACACGGATCGGATCGAAGACTGGACGGTCAATTTTGTGAATATCCTCGGTCATACCATCCCCCGGAAATCATGCGGGGATCATTCCAAATCAAAGGCAAACTGCCTTAGCCCGGACTCCGAAACGACTTCAAGCTGTGAAGTCGATCAGATTGCGACGGATGATCCCGTCAGCGATCCGTTCTCCTCTTACGTTATATGTTCCTTCCTGAATGGCCTTGGCCAATGAATTCACTCTTGCCAGGCGGAAATCGGGTTAGGTGTCGACCATCTTCCTGACCTGCAGGAACTCGCGACTCTTGTCCGAAATGCTCAGCAAATCATCTTGTGCCAATGAAGAGGCTCTGCCTGGCTTCTTTCCCTGCTGTGACACGGGATCAGACACCACGGGCAGCACAATCACGTTCGATTTGTCGTGGATTCGATCAACGGACATAGTGGAGTCTCTTTTTGCCTCCTCACTAGATCTATCGTCTGCCGGTGGAAATTCCCTTAGTCTTTATTCAGATAGGCTGGTTCTCCTGGCGACTGAGTGCGGTCATGAGATGTTCGCGGGGGTCCACACTCTCTCCCTCACGCTGCAACTCGAAGTGCAAATGAGGACCCGTCGAACGGCCCGTACTCCCAACAATTCCAATAACTTCCAGGGATTTGACAACCTGCCCAGCGGTGACCAGGTTACTGGCAGCATGGGCATAAAGGGTTCGAAATCCGCCTTCATGCTCGATGATTACGGTGTTGCCATAACCTTTCATGGATCCCGAGTACAGCACAGTTCCAGCCTGAGCCGCCCGAATTGGCGATCCTGTCGAGGCCGCAATGTCCACACCACGGTGAAATCGAGGGTCGTGTGTATACGGATCTGATCTCATACCGAAAGAAGAAGCCCATCTCCCCTGCACGGGTAGGCTTAAATCCATTGGATCATGGATGGAATTGTCAAAGGGAGTCTCTGGTTCCGCTGGAGTTTGAAGTGTGGATTCCGATCGTCGGATTTCCCAGGGTGGAACGGAAGTTTCCTGGTCTTTTCGCGGCAAAGGGGTTCCTGTTGAGTTTATCGCTTGAGGTCTCTGCCCGGTGGGGCTATCCTTCGAGTTCTCGGACAATTGGCGATACAGCATTTCCCCAATCCCCAGGCTGTGACTCCTGGCAATCTGCAGCCCGATCTCCTGGTCAAACATCTCCATGTAAGTTTGCTTTCCAAGGTTGCTTGCCTCCTCATCTGTCTCCTCGACCGTGGAACGCATCACCTTCAGCAAATAGCTGATGAAAATCCCCTCAAATTCCTGTGTGGCTTTCTTTAGTTCCTCAGCCCGTTTTTCGGTGGAAAGGTTTCTGAGCTGTACTTCACGCGACTGAAGGCTCTCCAACCCGTGTGTCAGGCCGGCCTCCGACGGGGTAATAGCAGGTCGTGATAATGCATCAAAGTTCATTGCAATTGAAGAGTCTCAAGCAGGCTTTGAACCATAAATCGACACGCCTCGATCGGCAATAAAGCCATCGGCGAAAGATTCTGGTAGACAACCTCCAAACCTTCGATGGACGTCGGAAACCTGGAACTTAAATGATCTCTAACTCTGCCTGAAGGGCTCCCGCAGCTTTGATGGCCTGGAAGATCGCCACCATGTCCTTGGGAGTGACTCCCAGCGAATTCAAGGCCTTGACCAGATCTTCGACGTTGGCACCGTCTTTGAGCAATACCAGGTTGCTTTGCTTCTCTTGGGCTTTGACCGTTTGTTCAGGAAGGGCTACTGTCTCTCCCACTCGGCTGAAGGGGGCAGGCTGGGAGACATTGAAGTTGGTCCCAATCTGGATGGAAAGATTTCCCTGGGTGATCGCCACTTCCGAGATGCGCACATCTCTGCCAATGATCACTGTGCCGGTCCGCTCGTTCAGGACAACCTTCGCTTTGCGGTCCGTAGCAATTTCCACATTCTCGATCTGAGCGATCAACTCCACCAGGTTGTTTTTGTATTCAGGAGGAACTTGAACACGAACTGTCCTTCCGTCCAAAGACCTTGCTCGGCCCACACCCAGTTTTTGGTTAATCCCGGACTCCATGTGACTGATAGTGGTGAAATCATTCTCATTGAGAACCAAATCAAGGTAGTCCTTCTGGAATAGATCCACGGCGACTTCACGCTCTACGATGGCTCCGCTGGGAATCCGACCGACGGTTGGATGGTTGACCTGGACTCCGTTGACCGCGTTACCCGCGGAGAAGCCGCCAATAGTGACCGCTCCCTGGGCAACGGCATAAACCATGCCGTTCGCCGCCTTAATGGGTGTCTGGACCAGGATCCCACCCTGCAGACTGCGGGCATCCCCTATCGAAGATACAGTGCAATCAATGCGGCTTCCGCTGCGTACAAAAGGAGAGAGGTCCGCAGTTACCATAACGGCCGCAATGTTTTCGACCCTAATATCCCTGGCTGACACGGTGACTCCCATCCTCTCCAGCATGTTCAGCAAGCTTTGCGTGGAAAAGATGGTCTGCCGCCGGTCACCTGTCTTGTTCAAGCCGACCACCAGCCCATAGCCCAACAACTGGTTATCCCGTACGCCCTGAACCCGGGCTACGTCCTTGATTCGCGCATTCGCCGAAGCAAGGGTGACAGAAGCCAAAACGAGACAACCGGCTAGGAAGACGATCTCCCCCAGCCGTGCCGAACGGAAAGATGGCGCTGCTGCCCAAAATTTCATGTCTCACTCCTTTGCGACCCTTTCAACCTAAAACGGCCAGACCTTGGTCAGAGCTCGGTGCAGCCAACCCGGCTTGAGGTTCTCTGAAAGGATCCCCTTCCCTTCGATTTGAACCAGCATGTTGGCGATAAAGGTGGAGGATACCACATTGTTGGATCCAATATCCTTGGGTCGAACCACTCCGAGGAGAGTTAGCATCTGTCGTTCGTTATTGATCTTGACTTCCTTGATTCCTTCAATAACCAGATCGCCGTTAGGCAGGACTTCCTTCACCCTGGCGGAGAGGTATGCAGACAGGGTTCCGGTCCTTTTGGTCGTTCCGTCTCCCTTGAACCCCATGTCGGTGTTGGCGGTGATGAGTTTGTCAAATCGTAGTGTGTTCTTGGTCTCCACTCCAAAAAGGTTCGGGACCCCAATGGCTGTTGAACTCTTCCGGTTGGTTTGAGAATCTGCCGTGCTCTCAGCAATGGTAGACTCCTCAACGCGAATCGTGACAATATCGTTCAGCCTTCGAGCCTTAATGTCAGTGTACAGGTCAGAGTTTGTGCCAGCATCGAGATAGAGTGAACCCTCCGACGATTGTGCGGGGAGTTGGGTGGCTTTGGCCTGACGGATGTACTCTTCCAGGCTGACTGCCACCGGGTTCGGTTTGCTTTTAGGCATGGATGAGGGCGCCCAGGCACCCAGCATCAGCAACAGTGCAATTGCTGACCTGCCATGTACTGCAACTCCCAGAAACCTGAGAATGAGAGCCTTCATATTCATTATTCTCACCTCAAAAAACAACTCGAGCGGTAGAATGATCAACAACTTCCACCCTTAAAATCTTTTTTGAGTCCAGGTTCATGACCTGGATCCTCCCTCCACGAACCCCCGATTCCAGCGATTTTGCCTGAGTGGTCAAACGTAGGTTCTCATTCTGGTATACGAGGGTAACGGTATCTCCCCGCTTGATCAGCGGCACTGTCATGAGAAGATCCTCATTCAAAATCTGTCCCATCGAAATCAAGGTCCGAGGCTTTTTCCCTTCCAGGATATTGACATCGCGGACTGGTGGATGCAGGGTTGTGGGCAGGCGCTTCCATTCCAAGCGAAAATCATCCGGACCGATCATGTTCGCCGGTGCGAGTTCTCGAGCTGCCACGGCAACCATATCCTCAATGTCCAGGACAGTCCGCAGGAACAACCGTCTGACCATCTCTCTGTCCACGGAGATGTTAACCACCAGGTAGAAAGGGCGAGCCAAGTCGGTCTTAGGCGAATATTCGAAGCTGAACGCCACGTTCCCTTCGGGTAACTGAACAGTGTCCGGTACCTCGAGTTTTTCAAGGTGGACCTTTTTCCACGACAATCTAGGAAGGAATTCGCGAATCACAGCAGCCTCAATCTCGCCAAAGCTGAGAATCCGAGAGTACCGGACTATCCGGACCTCTTCGGGAATTTCCAAACAGTAGCTTCCCGAAGTGATTCCAAACACTTCCAGCTTATGCAAGATTTCCGCCTGTGAAAGAGTCTTGGTCTTACCTGCCTGTGGAGCCAGACCCAGAGAAGCTGTTCGCAGTTGGTTTCGGATTGAAGGATTCACGTCATCCAGCCGCAGGATATCTCCCAGGAACACTTCCCCGCCCTTCACCACCGCCTCGGTTATGCCCAGGATCCTGCTACAGTCTCGGTGTTCGGAAAAGGCAACTGCGGAGAACCGGAGCGTTCCCAGGACCAAGCAGCACAGGAGTACTAAAATCGTCTTCTTAGTCTGGAAGAATCGCTGCATTGTCTACCCTCAGATTACCGTCCTTGCCGCCTATCTAACCACATTGTTCATCGTTTGCAGCATTTCATCAGCAGTTCTGACCACCTTGGAGTTGATCTCATAGGCCCGTTGGCCAATGATCATGTTGACCATTTCTTCAACGACACTTACATTCGACTGCTCAAGGAACCCCTGGTTGATGGTGCCGATCCCATTTTCACCGGCTGGACCAGTAATTGGCTCCCCAGAGGAGGATGTCGGCATAAACAGGTTCTTCCCGACACTGTTTAGGCCCGCGGGGTTCTGAAAAATGGCCAATTGAATTGTGCCCACTTGCTGGGCCTGGGATTGTCCCGGCTGAGTCACCGAAACCGTGCCATCTATGCCCACGGTGATAGTCAACGCGTCGTTGGGGATTGTGATCTGGGGGTCCAGAGGATTTCCGTCGGCCGTCACCATGCTGCCCTCGCGGTTTAAATGGAAAGCGCCGGCACGCGTGTAGGCAATATCGCCGTTCGGCAACCGCACCTGGAAGAAGCCGTTCCCTTCAATGACCAGGTCCAGCGGATTCCCGGACTGCCGGAAATCCCCCTGTGTAAACAACCGCGAAGTGGCTACCGGACGTGAGCCTAATCCGACCTGCAGACCCACGGGCAAATCAGTTGAGGTGGAAGAGGCTGCTCCCGAGGCCCGGACGTTCTGATACAAGAGATCCTGGAATTCGGTTCGGGCCTGTTTGAACCCCGCAGTGTTCACGTTGGCAAGGTTGTTGGCAATGACGTCAATGTTTAATTGTTGAGCTTCCAGGCCGCTGGCGGCCGTGTATAATGCGCGAATCATTTGTTTCCTCCTAAGTTAGGAGCAGAGCCTTGTAACCCCGCACCTGAATTTACTTGCGAGCAACTGCGCGTCTTCCGGTCCAAATCGGTCTTCCGCCTTAGCCTGTCGGTCGGCCCACCTGGTTGATGGATCGATCATTCATAGTATTCATCATCATCTGGATGGCTTTCTGCAGGGATTCAAACTGCCGGTTCATAGTAATCAGCAGAGTCATCTGCCGGATCGGGTTCACGTTCGATTGTTCTAGGCTTCCCTGCCGAACGATCAATTCTTTTGCCTCCAACTCCTTGAGCTGTGGATCAGGATTGCGGAACAAGGATCCTTCTGACTTCTCTAGTTTGCTTTTGTCTGCAAAGTCCACAATCTTGAGAGTGTCCACCCTTGCCCCATTGACCTCGAAGTCTCCCGTCTGGGAGACGTTCACGCTTCCTTTCGGGAGGCGGATCGAGCCCTTTTTCCCCTGCACAGCAAATCCCTTCGAGGTTGCAAGTTGTCCTTTGGAGTCGACCTGAAGATTCCCATTGCGGGTGTAACGGGTGCCGTTGGGAGTCTCGACGGTAAAGAATCCAGGTCCTTCCAAAGCGAGGTCCAGGTCGCGACCTGTCACCATCAGTGGGCCGGCGCGGTAGTCAGTGGCAGCTCCTTCCACAACTGAGGAGTCATTGATCACCCGGTCGAGTGGCGCTACCGAGCTTTCCGCCAATGCGCGGTTGTAGACCCGGAAGAATGACTCATCTCCCTTAAACCCGGTGGTATTTACGTTGGCCAGGTTGTTAGAAAGCACCTCCAGCATATCGGCCAATGCCCGAAGGCCCGAGTACGAAGAATACAATCCGCTATCCATAGGTCAGCTCCGACAGTCTAGTGTCGCCCTTATAACTAGCAGGTTCGTTTCCATTGTGGATCCAGTCCTCCGATTAGGCTCGCGCCAAGCTTGATCCACACTAAACTACAATGAAGACAGCTTTCCGTTGGAATTCCTTTCCCGTAGAGTCCGGTTATGATTTGTGCGGAGTTCTCTCGCCCGGCAAATTTGGCTCGGCGGCTACTTGACTGGGCAATTCTTACCCACGTCAAACTCTCAGCCCGACTGGTCATCTGATTGGAGTTGAATGACCGGGACATGCTCCACCACAAGATCTTCAGTTTCGGCCCCGGCTCCGAACCGCGACCAGACTAGCTGATGAAAGTAACCGACATTGAGCGACTTCGCATGGGTATCCCTGGCTCGTTCCACGATCATGGAAGAAATCTCAATCAAATCGCTCGAAAATGAGTCAGCCAGAGACTCGGTTGACCCCTCAGGCACGCTCGTGGATGAGATGACCTGTTGAATCAACTGCCTGACTGCATCCTCATCCCCAAGATAAATCGAGAGATCGCAGTTCAGGATACCCCGCAGGTTGATCATGGACGGAATGACACTCGGATCGTAAGTCACCAGCAGCAGCGAATTGCTGGTTGTGTCATAGTCCACCGGCAGAAATTTCAATCGCTGTATGATTGCGGCTGGAACCATGCTCATGGCCTTAGGGCTTGACCGCAGGTTGATGAGATTAATAACAGGAAGCGAAAACTGGCGGCTTAGTGCCATGGTGATGTCCCGTTCCTTGATGAATCCCATGCTCTGAAGGTAGTGCCCCAGCCTCTCTTCTCCCTCCTTCGGGTGCGGGTTCGTGTCTTTCTGCTGCTCGGCCAAAGCTAGGTCCAGTTGTTCCTTTGTGATCACTCCGTTCTGGAGCAGGAGGAAACCAAAGCGGGTCCGGTTTGACACTATGCCGGATTTGTCTTTTGGCCGGCTCGACTTCTCAAGGCGCTGCAGGATTCCGGTCTCCAGACAAGGCTCACTGCAGTACCAGTGTGTTTCCATGTAATAGCCCGGTTTCTTGCTAACCCGCTGCCGAAACCAATTCAGACGGTTTTCGCAACTGGCGTTTTGACAATTCATGAGAAATTGAGTTTCACTATGGACAATTATGAAGCCTCGGCGGTGCGCTTGGTTTTGCTGGCACGGGCACCGGCAGTGTTCAAATTCAGAACAAGCTCTATTTCCCCTTGAGGTACCCCCAGCCTGGCGGCAATCTCCCTCGATCCCTTTCCTTCTCCAGCGAGTTGAAGGATATTTTCTGCTTTCCGACGACCCTGGCCTCGATTCTGGTTGCTTTCACTATCGGGAGGTGATTCGACCTCCAGTCTCGGCCTGGTCGATGCCTCCCGCGGTCGCAGACGCTTGCTGGCGACAATCTGCTCTTTCGTTTGGTGCCCAAGACCTGTCGCTAAGTCCGAAGGCTCAGTCGGCCTGATCTGCAGCGAGAACTCCGAGAAGGTCTTTTCGCATTCCTTCATAAACTCGCCAAGCGAGGACTCCAGATGCAGTAGTCGCTGATTCACCCGGCCCACTTGCTGGCGGATCCCTTTCCTGTCTTGAGTCCAGAATCCGATCAAAATTAGAACAGCACATATTTCAATCACAATACGAATGCCCATGGGGGGACTCCCTTTGTGAATTAAGTACCCAGGGACCTGATTCTTTCCGCTGGGCTTTCGACCTGTGTGACGCGAATAGCGTAGTGGCCATCTGCAACTACCACTTCGCCCCGGGCCAACAGCCTGTTATTGACAAGGAGATCGACTGGTTCTTCTGCCGTGCGATCCAATTCAATCACTGATCCATTTCCGAGTTTCAAAATGTCCTCGAGAAGCATCTCGGTCTGACCAAAGCGCACAGAGAGCGGGAGGTCAATATCCATGATGAGATCCAGGTTGACATTAGAGTCTTTGACCGCTTCGTCCATAGTCTTCCTTCTCCTGACCTGATTTCAAACGCTCGTTTCCGTGATGTCCAGGACCTTCACTGCCTTGTGATCCCGCCGGATGACTGCAGTACTCAAGAACTTCGGCTTTCCCCCGACATGAACGATAACTTTGTCGGTCGGAGTTCGGTCCAGCTTAATGACGTCACCGGGCTGAATGGTGAGCAAATCTCTGACCGCGACGGTCCCGCCCGCAAATTCGGCTGAAACGGGGAGCCGCAGCATACTCAATGTCCTGCAAACTCTTCTCAAGTCTTCCTTGATGTTGCCTCGACCGCGTTCGCTGATCTCCTGCTCGAAATTCCCGCTGATCGGCTCGAGGGCAACAAATGGGACACACAGGTGCATCGTGCTTCGGGTCTCTCCAATCTTGACCTCAAATATAATCAGGATGACTACCTCATTGGCCGCGACCACCTGGAGCAATTGGGATCGGGTCTCGCTGGCGCGGAAGGAAAAATCAATGAGAGATACCGGACGCCAAGTCTCCGCCAGGTTCGCCGTGATCAGTTTGACGACTCCCTGAATGATGTTTTTTTCAATTTCGGTGATGTTTCGGGTCAACTTCAGGACGCTGCCTGTTCCTCCCAGCAACCGGTCAATAATGGGAAACACAAGCTCCAGATTCATTTCCAGGGCTGCCATCCCATTCAGCGGCTTAATGCTGATGGCGCTGTAGTAGGTTGGATCAGACAAGGAGAGCAGAAACTCGGCGTAGGTAGTCTGTTCCACCGAAATCAGGCTAACTTCGGTCACGCTCCGCAGGTACGCCGACAGGGAAGAAGAGATATTGGTGCAGAACTTGTCGTGCAGGAATTGAAGTGAACGCAGCAGTGCTTTCGGAACGCGGTCAGGGCGGCGGAAGTTGTAGACTGTGACTCTCTTATTAATTCCGTATTGGCCAACGTAAGGTATCCTGGGGGGAGCAGTTCTGTCGGAAGACTGCGGGGTGGATGAACTTGCGGTGCTGGCCAAAGCTTCCGCATTTTTGGAGGCCTCAGCCGGGGTATTGATCGACTTCAACAGAACATCCACTTCGTCTTGCGACAGAATCTTGTTCATGTTACTCCCTAACCTGAGTGCTTGGGCTCCTGGGTGTCAGCCGGGCCAAACAAGACATTCCAAGCCAATCCTCCAGCTTCGGTCTTGTGGTTCCCGAACTCTTGATGAAGCTTTTTCGCCAGATTCGTGAGACAGCGGGAGGCCGAGGCCTCTGGCAGCATATTAACCACAGGCAGCTGGTTTCGGACCGCTTCGATTACATTGGGATCACGTTCAATGTAGCCAAACAATTCCAAGGGCTTATCGAGGAACCGGCGGGAGGCCGCGTCAATCTGGCGAAAAACACTCTGAGCTTCACGTCGATCCACTACCGAATTCACCAGGATGTACACTTTCTTATGGGATTCCCGATGAGCCAGGATCTTGACGACCAGATAGGCATCGACAATGGCCGTCGGATCAGGAGCAGTGACCACGATGACCACACCTGCTGCCAGCAGGAGGTTGATCACGTTGCTGGAAATTCCCGCTGCTGTGTCGATAAGGAGATAATCCGTGTCGGCCCCAAGCTGGGATAAGCCCCGGATGAGCTTAACCTGTTGGTCGGCCGTCAGAGCCGTCATCCGCTCAATCCCCGAGCTAGCCGGAATGATGCGAATGCCACTCGGCCCGTCCACCACAATTTCCTCCAACGCTTTGTCCCCGTATAGAAAATCACTCAAGTTATAGCGAGGAGCTAAGCCTAGGAGCACGTCGATATTGGCCATGCCAAAGTCTGCATCCAAGACCAGCACCCGCTTGCCCATATTGGCCAGGGAGACTGCCAGATTGGCAACAACGTTGGTTTTCCCTACTCCCCCCTTGCCGCTGGTGATGGCGATGGCAACCGGTTGATGCCCGCCGGGAACAGGAATCCCGGAAGGCTCCAATCCGGACACTCTGACCGCTTCTCTGAGAACGAAAGCTTGATCGTACATTCCGAGTTCACCTCGCTCCCGCGCAAAGTTCGATGGCTTTTCGATGACCCTGGGTACTCACCGGGCGAGTCGGTGTCGGCATTCCAACAAAAGTCTCCCAAGTCACATCCCCCATCCCCAGGGTCAAGCTCACCAGTTTTCCAGGATTGGGATTTAGGATGTCTCTGGGGACGTTTTGACCTACCGTGACATACGCGAGCGGTTGTCCTGCTCGCAAGAGTTCATTGAATAGCTGACCGTACGTCTCCGTTTCATCCAGCTTTGTTACGATTACTGAGTTAGGTCCGAAAATCGTGTAGCGTTTCATAAGGTCGGATAAATCAGTCTGCTTCGTGGTGGCACTCAAGACGAGTGATTTATGAATGTGCTGAGACTGACTGAAGAATTGCGCAATCTCCGGCTGGGCCCCCAACTCCCGATGACCGCGACCTGCTGTGTCAATCAGAATCAAGTCCTTTGAGCCAAATTCCCCGATCGCTCCTCTCATCTGTGGAATTGTCTCGACCACCTTCGTGGGGATCCCGATGATTTCGGCATAGGTTTTCAATTGTTCGATGGCGGCAATTCGGAATGTGTCGAGAGTAATGAGCCCTACGTCCAGCTGGTCTTCCAATACGGCCCGGGCTGCCAGCTTAGCCAAGGTGGTGGTTTTTCCCACCCCGGTCGGTCCAACAAAGGCAATTACTCGCGGACCCTTCCCGGGCCGTTCCTTGATCAGGTCCTTGGCTACCTTGAGCCGACGAGTCAAAGTCATCGCTGCTTTACGCTTCAGAGCTGCCTTCGCTGCCGGCGTCTTGGCACTTCCTCGGTGGGCGGTGCCGCTAATCAAGTCGTGAGCCAGTTCTTCATCAAGTCCCCGTGATACCAGGTCAGCATAGACCTCAGCGCAAATTGTGTGCGAGAACGGGTGTGACATGCGCGAGATTGCAGGACGCGAGCGCTCTGATGACTCCGGCCTGGCCTGGATCATGTTCTTCAGCGAACGGATTTCGTCCAGCATGGTCTGGATTCCGACCGGGGGAAGAAGCTCCGACACGACAGGGCTCAGTTCAACTGGGGCGTGGGCTGGCTTGCTGCTGTTCCCCCGCTTGACCGCCTCTTCTGAAAACTGGACGTGGTCCTGAGATTTTTCTGTTTCCAGGGCAGGAGTGCGAACAGAGAGCTCCTCTTCATTGCCATGATCCACAGCCGCTGTCACTTCAAAGACCCGCTTACCAAAGACTCCCAGTATCTTTTTCGGCTTGATTTCTTTGCCACTCAGGATGAAGGCGTCAGGCCCTAGGTCCTTCTTGATTTCTTCAAGAGCCTGCTTCATTGTCGGAGCACGATAGGTTTTCACTTTCATGACTAGCTAACCATTCCTAGAGAGATGACTTTGACATTGTTTGGCACTTCGTTGTGCGACAGGATGACGAGGTTGGGAAACATCCGTTCGGTTAACCGTCTCAATTGACTTCGAACATTGGCGGAAGTCAGCAAAACCATCTTGGATTGAGCCATGGCCCCCTGGAAAGTGTTGTGGATTTTCTGCAACATGGATTGAATGGCCTTGGGGTCCAGGATCAAGTATGAGCCTTTGTCAGTGTGGGTGATCCCTTTAGAAATGATCTGCTCAAGGTCTGGACTCAGAGTAAAGAGCAGAATCTCCTCCTGTTCATTTTGGACAGACCGGCAGATGGAGCGCCCTAACGCCTGGCGCACGTACTCGGTCAACAGATCAGTGTCTTTGGTCATTACTCCAAAATCGGCCAGGGTCTCCAGGATGGTCGACAAATCCCGGATGGACACTCGCTCCCGAAGCAGATTTTGCAGTACCTTTTGTATTTCGCCCAGGGACAGAACCTTGGGTACGGTTTCCTCTATCAATTTGGGGTGCGTCTCGTTCAAGTGATCGAGCAGGCCTTTAGCCTCCTGCCGTCCCAGCAGTTCAAAAGCGTGGGTCTTCAGAATCTCTGAAAGATGAGTAGCAACAACGGTGGTCGGATCCACCACTGTGTACCCGGACAACTGGGCGCGGTCTTTGTCATGGGGCTTAATCCACAGTGCCGGCAACCCGAAAGTGGGATCCTGGGTGGAAATGCCGGGCAGTGTCTCCCGGGCGGACCCCCCATTGATCGCCAGGAAGCTGTCCACATTTAACTCTCCGCGTGTAATCTCCACTCCCTTAAGCAGGAAGGAGTACTCCTTCGGATTCAATTGCAGGTTGTCGGTGATGTGAATTGGCGGGATGATGACTCCGAGTTCAAGCGCCAATTGCCTGCGGATAGCTTTGACCCGGTTCAGGAAATCTCCCCCCTGGGTGGTATCCACCAGGCTGATCAGCCCGTATCCTACTTCAATCGCAAGAGTGTCGACTTTTAACAGGGACTCAATTCTTTCCGGAGGCAGCGCCTTCCGAGCTTGTTCATCCTTTTGTTTTTGAACCAGGAGAGCCGATTCTTTGCTCTTGATGTTGGAGAAATAGGCAATGATGCCAGTCACGACGGCGAGAAAGAAGAAGGCCAGCTTTGGCAAACCGGGAACCAATGCAAATCCAAAAAGGACCCCCGCCCCAATTGCAACGGGCCGTGGGTTGAGCAGGAGCTGGCGAGAAACGTCTTCGCCCAGGTTGGACTCGGACGCAGCCCGTGTAGTGATCAAACCTCCCGAAACGGAGATCAATAGAGCGGGAATGGCGGTGACCAGGCCGTCCCCGATGGTCAGCACGGTGAAGGTCTGCAGCGCCTGAATCAGTTCCATTTTGTGTTGAACGAGCCCGATGACGATGCCGGCGAATATATTAATGCTGGTGATGATGATGGTGGCTACCGCATCC
This sequence comes from Terriglobia bacterium, assembly GCA_041484625.1. Taxonomy (GTDB): domain Bacteria; phylum Acidobacteriota; class Terriglobia; order Versatilivoradales; family Versatilivoraceae; genus JBGPHY01. The sequence continues at coordinate 13,336 of JBGPHY010000003.1, forward strand.
CGCTGCGTAAACTTGATAGCTCCGTCCATCGCCCCGTAAAACTCCGCTTCCCTCTGAATCTGCCTGCGGCGCTCTTTGGCCTCGGTTTCGTTGATCAGCCCGGAGTTCAAATCTGCATCAATAGACATCTGCTTTCCGGGCATGGCATCTAATGTGAAGCGGGCAGTCACTTCGGCAATTCGCGTTGCACCGTGGTTGATGACAATGTATTGGATAGCCAGCAACACCAGGAAGATCACAATGCCGACGACATAGTTTCCACCAATCACAAACTGACCAAAGGACTGGATGACATGGCCGGCAGCAGCGAAACCCTCGTTGCCCCGGAGAAGGATGAGCCGGCTGGCCGCAATGTTCAGTGACAAGCGAAAGAGGGTAATCATCAATAATAATGAAGGGAAGACCGAGAAGCTGACCGGCTGATCGATGTACATGGATGAAAGCAATATGATGACTGAAAGCGTGATATCCAGAGTAATCAGAAGGTCCAGCAACAGTGAAGGCAGTGGAACAATCATCACAGCAATAATGCAAACCACAGCCACCGGCATTACGAGATGAGAGTTCTTCGATAGCTTGGACAAAACCGATGATGTAAGCGTGCTCGTTTCCATATTCGTACCCTGAGAAGCACTTGGGATTCCAACCGGTACACGGAACAGGATTCTGAAAATGGTGGAGACTCCTGTAATTCATTGATTGTCCATAGGTTGCAGTTGAACTGAAAAAACCTTCAGCCCGGGTGATATGACCCACCCATTCTTGCCAGAATTTTGTCAGTCCAGGGACTGCAAGCGTCAAAATCTAGGCGCGCATTTGCTGTGGAATTGGAGAGTGATGCTCTGAGTTGTGAATCCCGAATATACGACGAAACCATTCGTCGGGCCAGAAGCGATGGCCCTATGGATACCAAGCGGCTCGAATCCACCGAGGGTGAACACCTGCAGACCATGGATATCCTCAGCGATTTCTACCATGACAAACGGCAGGTGTTCTCCGCCAACCTTCCCAACAGTGGCGCGGTTGATAACTTACCAAAGGATGCGATTCTGGAACTGCCGGCCGTTTCCACCCAGGAAGGCATGATTCCCCTGCCTGTCGGGGAATTGCCCGTACCGATCACGGCGGTATTACTGAGACGTTTGGCGGCCGTGGAGGCCGCAGTGGAAGCAGCTCTGACCGGAAACCGGAAGGTAATGGCAGAGGCCTTGATTCTGGATGGCGGAGTCAGTGATTACAGCACTGCCCAAGAACTGACCGAGGCCCTGATAAAAGCCCAGGCTGTGCACTTGCCCCAGTTTGCCTGAAAAGCCTCTCCTGTATTACCGGGTTGTGGCGGTTGACGAGGGAAACGCTCACCGTGGCGTTTCCTTTTTGAAACCGAGATACCTCATAACAGACGAAATCGAAAGGCCCCACTTCCCGGGCTCGACTTACAATCTCCTGCTTTTGATTCGGTAGACGTAGGCCAGCACCTCGGCCACTCCCTTATAGAGACTGCCGGGGATGGCCTCGCCGATTTTTACCAGTTTGTAGAGAGCTTGGGCCAGCGGTTTGTTCTCCACAACCGTTACATTGAACTCCTGGGCAAGCTCACGGATGCGCAGCGCCATATAGTCCTGCCCCTTGGCAACCACGACGGGGGCGGCCATGCTTTCTCTTTGATAGGACAGGGCGACTGCAAAATGAGTAGGGTTGGTAATGACGACGTCGGCTTTGCGGACGGCTGCCAGCATCAGGCGCCTTGCCACTTCCCGCTGTCTGCGGCGGATCATTCCCCTAATCTCGGGGTTTTCCGTATTCTTGGCTTCGTCTTTGACTTCCTGCTTGGTCATCTTCAAGTTTTCTTCGAATTCGTGGCGCTGCCAAAAATAGTCAGCTACACCGACAACAAGGAATAATAGTCCACACCTGAAGGCCATCCGGTACAGGAGGATCGCCGTTTTCAAAAAGATGTCGACCGGAGCCATTAAGATGAATCGCGGCAACTCCGATTTCACATCGATGTAGGTGCCATAAGTGATGTAGCTGACCAGACCGATATACATCAGACTCTTGAGAAGTTCAATTCCGCTGTGCCCCGGCAGCAAGCGCTTCAGTCCTGAAATCGGATTGAGGTTTTCGAATCGAAAGCTTAATCGATGAGCGGTGAGGGTCAACCCACCCTGGGCCATGTTAGCCCCAATACTCAGGATCATCGTGGTCAGCGTGAATAGGAAGAGGGCCCTGGCTACATCGAGAGAACAGCGAGTCATGATTTCCTGAAACCGTTCGATCGTCATCTCGCGGGGAGCCGCACTTGAAAGCAGCCGGCGGAGCATCTCGGACAGATCCTTCACCAGGGAACTCCCAAGAATGCTGAACGCCCAGATAAGGCCCAGGAAAACCGCAGCAAAGGGGAGTTCCTGGCTTCGCGCAATCTGCCCCTTTTTGAGAGCTTCACCACGTCTTTTCCCGGTTGGCTTTTCGGTGCGGCCATCATTCCCGCGAAAGAGTCCCATGCGTCACCTGCCCAACAACATAATCAGGTCATTGATATCCCGAAAAAGGGCAGTTGAGAAACCGCGCATGGCCGTGGGAAGAAAGTAGAGGATCAAGCCTAGAGTAGATAGACCTACGAGGACTTTCAAAGGGAATCCAATCACCAGTATGTGAATTTGCGGTGCAGTCCGGCCTACCAGCCCGAGCCCCAGGTCGGTGAGCAGAAGCACAACTAGTATTGGTGCTGCAACCTGGAAGCCAATGATGAAAATCTTGCCAATCAGTTCCGTGATCCGAAGCATGAACGGGCCACTCAGGTGCATCCCAAATGGAGGCAGAATCCCGGTGCTGCGGGCAATCGCGTCAATAAACCAGTGATGCCCATTGAACCCCATGAAGAGCATCATGCCGAGGAAGTTCTGATAAATGGCGAGAGTGGTGGATCGATTGGAAGTACTTGGATCCACCGCGTTAACAAAGGACAAGCCAATCTGAAATCCGATTAGCTGGCCTGAATACTGGAGCCCGGCAAACACGATATGGGCCGCAAAGCCAATCACCATACCGACCAGTAGTTCACCCCCCAGACCAATCAATAACGACCAGAAGTCCATGGGTATCGGGGGTAGGAACGATGGCGAAGCCAGTACCAGCAAGTAGCTGATCCCACAGGAGAGAAAAATTCGTACCGGCATGGGAACACTCACATTCCCCAGAAATGGAGTGAAAATGAAGATACCGCTGCATCGTGTCAGAAGGAACAACAAAGCCGGAATTCTCTCTAGAGGAACATCGAGCCCGTTCATCGGATGTAGACAACGAAGTTGGAAAAGAGATTAGTCGTAAAAGCCACCATCTTGTGCACGGTCCAAGGGATGGTGAGCAGAAACACCGTGAAAACTACCAATGCGCGGGGCACGAAGGCCAGGGTCGCGTCCTGGATAGACGTGACGACCTGCAGAATGCTGATGGTGACGCCGATGATCATGCCTGCAATGAGCATCGGGGCACTAACCGCGATCAGAGTTTGGAGGGATTGTTTTGCCAGAGTTAACAGGAGTTCTTCAGACATAGAAACTCTTCACCAATGACCCGACAACCAGGTTCCACCCGTCCACCATGATGAACAGCAGGATCTTAAAGGGCATCGAGACCATCACCGGCGGCAGTTGCATCATTCCCATCGAGAGCAGCACCGTTGCCACGACCATGTCAATGATCAAGAAGGGTAGGAACAATACAAACCCGATTTGGAAAGCGGTCTTCAATTCCGAGATCATGAATGCCGGGATCATGATAGAGGTAGGAATGTCATCCGCGTTGCGTGGTCTCGGCTTCTTGGCAATCGATAGAAACAAACCCAAATCCTTTTCTCGCGTGTACTTCATCATAAAACCGCGCAGCGGCTTGATGGCCCGATTCAAGGCTTCCGTTTGAGAAATGGTCCCCGCGCTCATGGGTTGAAGGGCATCCTGGTTAATCTGTTCTACCACTGGCGACATGACAAAGTAGGTCAGGAACAAGGTGAGCCCGATAACGACCTGGTTCGAGGGTGTCTCCATGGTCCCCAAGGCTTGGCGGAGAAAATGGAACACTATGATCATACGGGTGAAAGAGGTAATCGAAACTAAAATGGCGGGGATGAAAGAGAGCAGGGTGAGAAACAGCAGGATCTGCACCGGAATGCTGAGATTCTGCTTTCCGCCCGCCCCGTCCAGGTTGATGTTGATACTGCCTGGAATGCCCGTTCCCGATTGCGCCGGTGTTGCCGTTCGAGCCAGAGCCAGAAATATCAAGGTGAATAGGAGGAATCGTCGCAGCATCCAAGGCCTATTAGTTTCGCAGGTTCCTGCGGATCTCGGCCAACCGGGAGACAACCTGGCTGGGTTCTCTGTGTCTCAAGTCACTGTTTTCTTTGTGCCTCACTTCCAGGATCTCCCGGAAGCTGGGACTGCGGGGCAAACGCTTCATGGCTCCATGCCTGCCGGATCCGACCATTGAAGTCCCCCAACCGGAGGAGAGTGACTTTGCGACCTGCAGAAATCTTTGAGGTAGAGATTTTTCCGCCGCTTGCATACCATGAGCAGGAGTCGACCCAGATACCTCTTCAGTAAGAAACTCAACTCCAGGAACCGGGATCCTTTCAAGAACTGAGATGGAGCTGGATGTGCAGCCAATCAGGAGATGGTCGCCACCGACTTTGACAATGTTCAGGTTCCTCTTCTCTCCTAGGGAAACCGTTTCCAGAATCTGGATCCATTTCCGCTTGCCGGCCGTCCCGAACTGACCGGAAAGATATTTCCTCAGCATAAACGCAGCAGCGAAGAATAAGGACAGGACCAGAAGGAAGACTCCTAAAACTCTTAGCCCAGTCATGACAAACCCTCGCTCCTCTGTCTCTGCAATGGCCATGGCCTGGGCCGGTAGTCTTGCTGAGGTTGAAATCGGGTTCCCGCAGCGAATCCATTCCAACCGGGTTACTCCGCCAGGAATAATAGGTCTGGCTGCACTGTAGTCAGAAAGCCCCAGGATTCCGACCACAATTAGAATTGTCCGCAATTGGATATTTAAACCGCTAGCCATTGTGGTCCGCCAGTTCATTGATCTTGATCCCGACCTTGTCCTCGATAATCACTACTTCGCCCCTTCCCAAAAATACCCCGTTGATAAAAATGTCCAGACTATTGCCAACGGGCTTGTCGAGTTCAATGACGGAATGGTAGCCGAGTTTAAGCAAGTTCGACAGCTTCAACGTGCTGCGGCCCAGCTCGATGGAAAGCTTCAGAGGGACAGAGGCAAAAGGTTTCAATGCCTGCTGTTCCTCGGCCATTTCTACGAGGACTTCATCTTCGCGAATCCCTGCGGTTCCCGTTTCCTGGTCGTGATCATGCTCTTCCGGGATCATGTTTCACCCTTATAACTGCACAACGAAGTCCGTGAAGAAAACATCATTGGCGGACTTCTCTGGCAGGAATTCGTTGAGCTTCTCGATGATCTCCTTCTTCAATTTCTGCTTTCCTTCGTTGGTGATCACGTCGTCTGCGACCTTGGTTGTCAGGATACCCAAGATGGTGTCGCGCATACGTGGAACGAATACACCGCCGGTCGTAATTTTCTCGGCGAATTCTTTGCCAGGAACTAGAATTTGAATGGTGGTCTTTAGGTAACGACTGGTGTCTTTGTCTGCCAGGTTCACCAGGAAGGGCTCCAAAGTGACCGTAGCTCCTTCACCTGTGTCGGCTTTTCCTTTCCCCTTAACAGGATCCTTCTTGGAATGGTCAGACCCGGCCTCGACGGTTGCCTCGGTTTCGGAAGCGGAATGCGAAGACGCACTGGCCTTGTGCATTTTGAAGTAGTTCCATCCCAAAAACCCCCCCGCGCCTGTTAGAACAACCACCAGGGCTAACAGGATCCACCGGAGTTTGGACTTGGCTGGTTTGGGTGTCTCCGCTGGTGGCGCCGCCTTGTTGCCCTTCGGTTCATCTTTGGCCATAACTCTCCACCTTCAAATTGAAATGCACCTAATTGCACTTCCCGATAGTGCAATGGGGCTACCACTCAAGCAGATTTTTGCAGGACTTCTAACTATTTTTAATTCAGCATATTAGGGGGAATAGAAAAACGGCTGGGGGTCCGATGTGTGTCAAGGGAATTGACAATTGACAAGAGATTGACAGAAACAGAGGCGGGGATCGGAAATGACCATTCGAACAAGCTGGGTGAGGTAACTGGCTGGCCTTCGCACTCGTCTCTCAGCTCGCTGGTCCTCGAGACTGAGAGTCCGAGCACGAAGGCAGGTACGGGATTCACAGAGCCCTATTCAAGCCCTCAAGACTACCGCACCAGGTTGATCGACTCCTGTGTAACCTGGTCGGTGATGCTGATCACCCTCGAATTGGCTTGGTAACCCCGCTGCGAGATGATCATGTTAATGAACTCGGAGGCAATGTCCACATTGGAAAGCTCGAGCGAACTAGCTGCTATCTTGCCTCGGCCTCCGGCAGCCGCGCCCCCAATGCTAGGCTCACCGGAGGAAGTGGAGGAGCTGTAATTGTTGCCTCCCGTTTTGAGGAGCCCGGCCGGGTTATTGAAGGTTGCCAGTGCAATTCTTGCCAACTCAGCAGTTTGCCCGTTGCTGAAGATTCCCTGGACGGTACCGTCCTCTGCAACTGTGAAGGAAGAAAGACTTCCGGCGGCGAAACCATTCTGAGCACTGGAAGAAGTTGCTGACGGGGCTGCATAGCCGGTCAGGTCGGATGTATAGGAAATAGAACTGTCGGCTTTGGCCACGTCCCAGGTGAAGGACATTGCCGACGCACCGTTGGTGAAAGTGGGTGTGGTGATCGGTATTGGCACCACTGCTGGATCGAGCAATGGAGGCGGAGTAGCGTTGAGGACCGAGTTCCCGTCCACCAAACTCAGTTTGCCGGTGGCGTCAAAAACCATAGTCCCGGCAGGGGCTGTGGGCGGTGCTCCTGCGGCTCCGATCAGACTGTAAGCCGTTCCGGCAGTCCCTCCCGTGACTTCTCCTCCATCGACGGTGATGTCGTAAGACCACTCCCCGGGATTGGCACCCTTGGTGAAAACATAGTTCAACTGGTGGCTAGAGCCGAGGGAGTCAACCACGCGCATACTGCTGGTAAAGACAGTGCCTGACGTAGCATTGGCATCCAGGTTTGAAATCAGTCGGACGCTGGTGGTAGCGGTAGGGGCAAACAGAGTTCCCGGAGGAATCGTGATATTGCTCAATGCCCCATCGGCCATGATCTTGTTGGTGGCCGGATCTTTTTGCGTATATCCCTGGACAAACAGACCATCTGCAGTGACCAGGTTGCCTTTGGCGTCCACATTGAAGTTGCCGGCCCGAGTGTAGCTGTTTCCCTCACCATTGTTCACCACAAAGAAGCCTCCCCCCTGGATGGCCATGTGACTGTTGATTCCAGTCGTCTGCAGGCTCCCCTGAGAGAAGTTCATGCTGGTGCCTGCAGCCGTGGTGCCCAAACCGACCTGCATTGGATTGGTGCTGCTACTGCCGCCACTGAGTGTCTGGCTTAGCAGATCCTGAAACGTAGCCGAACTGCTCTTGTAACCAACCGTGTTCGAGTTGGACAGGTTATTCCCGATCAGACTGAGCTGCAGAGCATTGGCATTTAATCCGGATAATCCTGCATACATTGAAGTTAAGGCCATGGTCGTTCTCCCTTTCTAAATGATTCTTGATCTATCCTTGAGTATTCGTTTTCTCGGCCACATCACTCTGGAGGCCCAGGCTCTTCTTCAGGAGAGCTTCAATTGAGGTCAGTTTCTCCAGGGAACTAAATGTTGCCAATTGGGCAATGAATTCCGAATTCTGCAGGGGCTGCAACGGATCCTGGTTCTTCAGTTCTGTCACCAATAGCATCAGGAACTGGTCCTCACCAAGACTCTTGGGATTGATGGTATTGTCGGTAGTTTGCGCCGTCTTCCCGGAGGGATCGATTGTCGTTCCGGTTCCAGTGATTCCATTGATTGAATTCATAAGTTTCCTCTCTATCGCTTTAATTCCGTCAGACAGAAAGCATCAGCAGTACCAAACCGATTCGAGAACAATAATTTTCTACATGCCTTGAAACCCTTGTCCAGCCAGTATTTCCACTTTCTTCACTCCGTCTCATTTCAGCCTTCCTCTTTTTTTCACAAGGATGGGGAAAATTCTGCCTGGGTAAAATAGTTCTAGGCGATCAGGTTGAGGACTCGATTCGACGGAAGCAAGGGCGACAAGGAGAGTTCCCTTTCCTGACTCTCAGGCTCGGGCGAACGGAAAGAATCATTGAAGGGTAATCGAGATGGCTGCTGGGACTCGAGGCCCTGCTGTTGCCGAGAGTCGCCGGGGTTCAGTTGGCCGAAGGTGAGTTCACTTCCCTGGACGACAGTGATTTTTGAAGCGGAAAGACCTTGTTCCTGCAGCGACTGGTGCAAGATGGGAAGGTGTGACTCTAGGAGTGACTTGACGGCTGGTGAGTCTGCTGTAATGGTGGCCACCAGCATGTTGTTGTCCATGCTGGCATGAACACACAGCCTCCCCAGGAATTCAGGCTTCAGATTGATAACCAGTTCAGTGTTCTTGCCTGCCGTCAGCAGGTGTGCCTTTTCGACCAACTGCGAAATGACGTTCGCTTTTTCTACTTGGGTCCAGGCACGGCTTTCAGCCGGCAACGCAGCTTTCTCTATAATCAACTCGGACACGGGGGACACAGGAGGTCGGTGGATTCCGCTTGTTCCTAGCGAGGCCAGGCTTTCGTCTCCAGGCAAGAGCGTTTTTACAGCGCGCTTCTCGCCCGTGGAAGACGTACCGTGATCCTCTAACTGGCCCACCTCGCTGCTACCGGAAGTCGGTGTGTTCTTGGGAGGAGTATTCTGAGCGGCATATTTGTTGACTGGAGAATTGGTTTCGCTCTTTCCATTGTCTGGCAAAACTGCATTCTTGTCTGAACTTGTCGCCTGGCCGATAGCATTCTCCTCTGCTTCTTCCTGCTTGGGAATCTGATGAATATACTCCTCCGACAGAGATTGAGATTTCGAAAAGTTTGTCTTTTGGACTAAGGCCGCAGTCTGGGGGCTCGCTTTGGTATCTTGGGAGATCTCTTCTTTGGCCAAGAACACTTCGCTTCCAGAGGTCTTGAATTTGCCTGAGTTTGCAGCAACCACGGGAGGATGCGCCTCTCTGGTCATCGAACTGGTCATGCTTGAATCCGGGTCTGCCTCTTTCTCGGTTCCATTTGTGCGTGAACTGGCTGCCAGTTTCTGAAAAACCTGATTGCCAATCTTTTGTTCTTTGGCAGCACTCTCGCGCGATTCGAAAGAATTTTCGAGGGCCCCGGCATTGTCGGCATTCTTCTGATGTTTCTCGTCAAGAGAGGGGGAACCATCTGGCATCAGGGATTTAACGGCATCATTAAGGCTCTGGTGCTCTCCTAGCACAGGGTGCAAACGAGACTTTGAAAACATCGTCTGCTCCACAGCAGGATCTTGGGGCTGAGACGGGCTGGTAGCAGGCATAGAACCACTGCTTCCTGGTTCAGACTGGCCAGGGGAGCGAAGATTCTCCTTCGACACATTCTTTGCCTCTTCTATTGAACCAATCGACGTCAGCGTCGCAGACAAAATCCCGTCGCCGTTTATGCCTCCAGCTGCCGGCTCCCCCTCTGATATTGTTGCACTTGCCCCTGACGCCAAAGTCGCCTCAATCCCCTTTCGAGACGCAGCAGTCTCAGTCCCTGCACTCTCCTTCACGGCATCAGGAATTCCTTGTTGGGTAGGAACACCAGTAGCCGGCTCAACCGGGGCATTGAGCCCGTTGGCAGTCCCCGCAAAGGGACCCGGCAGGCTGGGCACGCTGGCAGGAACGGCAGCATTTTCAGCCGGAGGCAATTCTTGCCCATTGGCTGGTACTTGAGACAGGTTGGCCAGCAATGGTCCCGCCAGAACATCTTTTGCCTGACTGCCATCTGTTTTCTCTTCGGGCAAATCTGGCGAGGCCGGAGAATCACCTTTCTTCTTCCTGCCGGCGCAAAGGGGAAAACCTTCAGTTTGAGTGAGTGGAGGTTTAGTATCCTGGGCGACAACCTGGGGCGATTCTTCTGCTCTTGCAGCTCCGGCAGCCGGACACATTTCCGACTTCGGGGCTTCCTTTTCATTGGTTGGTTGGGGTTTAGCCCGCATTGAATCGGGCGGTGCGGCACCGGCCTGGAGTTTCTGCCCGGATGTAGGGAGAGGCGCCTTCAAGGGCTCTCGGCTGATTGAATCCAGCAACTGACCGAAACCCTGGTCGCTCGAAGGACTGGGAGAAGAATGCGGTTTGACTTCGGATGAAGAGGAATACGGCATAACAGCCAGGTGATGGAACATCAGGAGGTCCTCAAGTCAGGGGTTCAATTCTCAATCAGGCAATTCTTGCATCTCATGGTGTCTGAAATGCACCACCGAGAGCTCATCGAGCAACTTTTGCTCCAATTCCCTGACTTCCCTGTCATAGTGAGCCTGCCTCTTCTCTTTAAGTTTGTCCACCACTTCCCTGCGTTTCCTGGCCTCCACCAGGTTCTCCAGCTGTCGCGTTTTCTCCTTCTCGATCTTGGAAATGTGAAGAGTGATCCGAATGACGTCAAGTTCCAGCTTCTCGATGTAATTGGCCAGATGCCGGACCTTGTCGATATCAATGACGCCCTTTTGGAACTGGGTAATCAATCGCCGACAATCTTCGACCTCGTCACGGGTCTTTTCCTTGTCCTGCTGGGCCTGGAGGATAGCCTGGTTGATCTTCATGAGCTTTTGCTGCTCCCGCTCTTCGAGCAGTCGCCGGTGATGCAGGACCGATTCCAGGTTAAAGTTGAATTTCTTCATCAGGAGAACAGGTCGCCCAACCCGCCGACAGCGGCATGATAGGTCACCTTCTCACTGCTGTTCTGGCGGAGGAAATTGTTAATGGCGTCGATCTTCTCGATGGCCTTATCGATCTGAGGATTGCTGCCTTTGACGTAAGCGCCGATGTTAATGAGATCTTCGGCCTTCCGATGAGTGGCTAAGAGCTCCCTCATTTTTCCGGCAGACGATCGATGTTTATCCTCTGCGAGTTCCGGAAAAAGCCGGCTGGCGCTGGCCAGGATGTCGATGCAGGGGTAATGGTTTCGACTGGCGAGTTCACGGCTGAGCACAATGTGCCCGTCGAGGATGGCACGCACGGAGTCGGCGACGGGGTCGTTCATGTCGTCTCCCTCCACCAGCACTGTGTAGAAGCCCGTGATGGAGCCTTTCCCGCGGAAGTTTCCCGCCCTTTCCAAGAGCTTGGGCAGAAGCGCAAACACGGAAGGTGTGTAACCCTTGGAGGCTGGTGGCTCTCCCGCGGCCAGTCCGACTTCCCGTTGTGCCATGGCAAATCGGGTTACAGAGTCCATGACCAGCAGAACGTCTTTGCCCTGATCCTTGAAATACTCCGCGATGGCTGTCGCGGTCAATGCCGCGCGGATTCTTACCAACGGAGGGTTATCAGAAGTAGAGACCACCACTACCGAACGACGCAGTCCCTCTTCTCCGAGGTCTTTTTCCACAAAACTCCTCAGTTCGCGGCCCCGTTCTCCCACCAGAGAGATCACATTGATATCCGCGTTGGTATATTTAGCCATCATCCCCAACAGAGTGCTTTTCCCTACCCCGCTCCCGCCAAAAATGCCTACCCGCTGACCTTTTCCACAGGTCAGGATGGCATCTACGGATCGCACACCAGTCCCTAATGGTTCACTGATGTTTTCCCTCATCAGGGGATTTGCGGGCTCTCTGTGCAGGGGGTATTCATCGGAAAACTCGAGCGATCCCAGATCGTCAATGGGGTTGCCCAGGCCGTCAAGTATTCTGCCTAGGAGCTTGGGACCTACTTTCACCAGGGCTGGTTTGTTGCGCGCCACGATCTTGTTGCCCAACTTCACTCCCTGCAAACGGCCCAGGGGCATGGACAGGACAGTCTTTTCTTTGAAACCGATCACCTCCACTGCGGCCGATTCTGAGGAGGCTTCGTCCACGATATCGCAGAGATCGCCGACTCGGACGGGAGGCCCCTGCGACTCAATCACCAGCCCCACAGCCTTATTGATGGTGCCGACCATCTTGATGGATTCTGTCCGCTGAAGGCGAGAGTAATAAGGAGAGAAATCAATCATTCAAAGAAACCTCTTTCGATTTCCCGAAACTGCTCCTCTACCCGGGCATCAATGATACCGGATTCCGTCTCAATCAGGCACCCGCCGCGGCTGATCATGGGATCTTCCACCAGCCTGATGCCTTCGTGGAGGGCATCTGCTGCCGCTAGCCCGGCCCGATGGCGTAAAAGCGACTGGTAGTCTTTTGGGTTCACTCGAACCGTCATGGCAGACTTCTCTCCCAGGCGGTTCAATGCCACCTTCACCAAAGCCAGGATCACTTCCTCATCGACGCTTACTTCTCTCTTCACGACCTTCTTGGCAATTTCCAGGGCCAGACGGACAACTTCATGCTTCGCCGTCTCGAAAACCTGCTGGCGCAGGCTCTTCAGTTCCTCGAGTGTCTGGGCATACTGCTTGAGAAGGGCCTCCACCATCTTTTCGCCGACCTCGCGGCCGGCCTTTTCACCTTCGCTGAATCCTCGCTCATAGGCCTGCTTTTCGACTTCTGAGGCTTGCAACTGGGCTTTTTGCAGTAGCGCTTCTACCTGTTGCTGGGCGGCTGTCAGAAAACGCTGTTCTTGTTCAGGGTTGACCGGCTCGGAAAGCATGGATGACACATCCGAGGGAGGAACTGTCTCCTCCAAGGGCCTCAGTGTGGTCTCATGAATCTCGGCAAGATCAAAGCTGAAGGAGAGCACACTTTTCAGTTCTTCACTGTTGGCTCTGATAATGCGCGATACCATCGGATCGTCCCCAAGTGAAGCTAAATTGAATTGCCGGGTTAGTGCACCGCCAGAGTCCTCCGGCCTTTCTCGCCGGACTTACACCACGTACTCGTCACCCCCGCCGCCGCGGATGTTTACAAGTCCTTCTTCCTCCAGCCTGCGGATGATTTCGACAACTTCCTGCTAGGCTTTTTCCACATCCCGGACCCGGACCGGACCCAAGGCCTCCATGTCTTCCTTCATCATTTCTACGGCACGCTGCGACATGTTTTTGAAGATGTGGGCTTGGAGTTCCTCGTTTGTCCCCTTCAGGGCAATGGTTAGAGTCTTCTTGTCGACCCGTTGCAGGATCTCCCGCACTCCCACATTGTCAATCAGCAGAACGTCTTCGAAGACCATCATGAGGTTGCGGATCGCCACGGCCAAGTCCGGACTCTCGGTTTCTATTTTCTCCAGGATGGCCCGCCCATCAATGCGGTCCATCTTGTTCACCAATTCAGCCACGGCCCGCGTACCCCCAATGGCCTCGCGGCTGTAAGTTCCCAGTGACTTCAGCTTTTGATCGAGAATGAGGGAGATCCGTTTGATGACTTCCGGTGAAATCTCGCCCAGGTTGGCCATACGGACCACGATATCAGGGCGCACGTCCTCAGGCAGCGAAGCCAGCAGTTCCGCCCCCTGGCTGGGATCCAGGTGGGCCAGGATCAGCGCAATTGTCTGTGGATGCTCATTTTGAATAAACTTTGAAAGTTGGTGGGGGTCCGCCTTTTCGAGAGCATTGAAACCTACGGAACTTTCAATGGATTTGGTGACGCGCTCAATGACACGCTTCGCCCCGTCTTGTCCGAGCGCTTTTTGCAGGACCTTCTTGGTGTACTCCATGCCTCCGGACGACATGTACTGGCGGGCCAGAACCATGTTGTGAAATTCTTCCAGCACACCTTCGGCCAGATCCTTCGGAACGTTGTTCAGAACCGACAGTTCCCGGCTGATCTTTTCAACTTCGTCCTCCCAAAGGTGTTTCATCAACTGGCCGGAGATCTCTTCTCCGAGGAGGACCATCAGGGCTGCGGCTTTGCGGGCGCCTTTCACATTCTCGAGGTTCATTCTAGGTTTTCTCCTCTTCCATCAGCCAGACCCGCACCAGGGCCGCCACATTTTCGGGCTCGCGTTGGGAGAATTCGACGAGTCGCTGTTTCAAAATATCGGTCTTTCGCACGTCGACCTCTGGTGATACCAGCCCGCTCTCACGTCCTTCCAACGCAGCCTCCAGTTCCTTAACGGTCTTGGGCGCTTCCAGTTGCAGGGCCGCAGGCCCAGCACCTTCGGCGAGCTGCCTCTGCTCCGCTTCTTGGGGGCTGAGCACTTCCTCCACCGGGGAAAACACTCGCCGGGTGATCGGGCGAATCAAGAGGAAATACGCCAGCAGAAACAGAAGAAGCAGCGCTGTGTATCGGATGCCAGGTTGGAAAAGTTCTTTCCACTTCTCATAGAAGGTCGGCTTGGTTTCCTCGGTTTCCAACTGCGTGTCAAAGGCGATATTCTCCACAGTCAGGACATCACCGCGGTTCGAGTCGACTCCCAATGCAGCAATGACCAGGTCTTTAATCTTCTTGATTTCGTCGGCGTTTCTGGAGACATTCTTCTTGATCATGCGTCCGTCCGGGCCCTTTTCCATTTTTGCGGCATCGTCCACAATGACGGCCACCGACAGTCTCTTGATGTCACCAAAGGGCTCAATGGTGTGGCGAACCAGCTTGCTGACCTCGTAGTTAGTTAGCTCGTTGGTCTTTGTGAAAGAATTGGGTCCGCGGCTATTGATGGGGATAATATTGGGTGCAGGAGTCGCCTGATTGGACTTAGTTCCCGGTACTCCGGCGGCCGCCCCCGAGGCTCCCGGTTGGCTTCGTTCTTCGGATTTGGTCTGACTTCGAATAGCGGTCCCCTGAGGATCGAATTTCTCTTCGGTTTGCTCAATGCGGCTGAAGTTCAAGGTGACTGAAGTGTCAGCTTTCACTTTTCCCTCGCCGACAATCGGCTCCAGAATATTGACGATCTTTTTCGTGAAGTCTTTTTCTGCCTGGGCCTTAATTTCCAGCTGAGCGTTGGTTAAGGCTTCATCCGGGCTAGCCTGCCTGGCCGAAAGCAGGCGACCTGATGAATCCACCACCGTCACATTCTGTGGAGTCAGTCCCTCCACTGCACTGGAAACCAAGTGCACGATTCCCGAGACCATCGTATCGTTCAACACTTTTCCGGCGTTCAATTTCAGAACGACTGACGCTTTGGTCGGTTCGGCCTTCTCCTGGAACAGTGATTCCTTGGGCAACACCAAGTGGACCCGAACCTGCGCGATCTCTTTGAGAGAGAGGATCGTTCGAGCCAACTCCCCCTCAAGTGCCCTCTTGTAGCTTACTTTTTCCAGGAATTCAGTCATTCCTAAGTTGGTCTTGTCGAAAATCTCGAAACCAATTTTCCCACTTTGAGGGAGCCCTTCACTGGCAAGTTGGATCCTCAATTCGTCCACACGGCTGGCGGGAACCCTGATGCTCTTTCCCCCATCCTGCAACTGGTAGGGAACCTTCTGGTCTTTGAGCCGGTTGATCACAGTGTTGGCTTCTTCCGCATTGAGGCTCGAATAGAGGGTTTGGTAGTCTTCCTGGCTCATTACATAGACCAGGTAACCCATTCCCATCAGGACTGCCAGCGCTAAGGTCGCGATGCTGATCTTCTGGTTCAGGGTCAATGCGGCATTGAGCCGATTCAGCTGATTAAGAATGGAGTTGGACTCGTTGGCCATTGAGAATCCTTACACCGGCATCCTCATGATTTCCTGGTAAGCATTAACCAACTTATTCCGAACCTGCATCATCATCTGAAAGGAAATATCCGCCTTTTGAACGGCAACCATGGCCGTATGTATATCCTTCACTTCACCGGTCATGAATTTCCGGCCCTCTTCTCCGGCTTCCTTCTGGATGTCGCTGACTTCCTTGATGGCATTCTCCAGTACTTCACCAAAGGAAGGTCCTTTCAGTTCACCCGGAATTTGCTTCACTTCAGGAGGCTTGTTGGTAATGATGGGAGGCGGAAAACCGAGTGGGTTGATGTTGTTGTTGCTCATCGTCCTATCTCCAGTGACTTACGGGCGATATCCTTGATCGTATTGATCGATTGGACACTGGCTTCAAATGACCGTGTCGCGGAAATCATATTCACCATTTCTTCGATGGGGTTGACGTTCGGCATGAGAACAAAACCCTCGGCGTCGGCGTCAGGATGAGACGGGTCGTACTTCTTCAGGAACGGCGCTTCGTCTTCATAGATGGCCGAGACTTCCACTCCGTCCTCTCCCTGGCCAGCCATGGCAGAATTCAGGGTGTTGTTAAATGCCTCTTGAACCGGGGCCGACTCGAAAACGAGGTCTTTTCGCCGGTAAGGTCCCCCCTCGGCGGTCCGAGTGGTATTGGCGTTTGCCAGATTGCTGGAGATAACCTCCAGGCGCCTCCGTTGTGCGTTGAGACCGGATGCGCTGATATCCATAGCAGAAAGCAAGCCCATGAGATCTTATCTCCCTTCCAATATGGCAGTTTTCAAAATGCGGATTTTCATTGAGATCAGCTGAGCCACCGTTGAGAATTTCAGAGAATTGCTGGCCATCTCAGCCATTTCACGGTCGATGTTCACGTTGTTCAAGTCATTGCGAAGCGTCAGGCCATCCACTTCCTGGGGACTGCCCGAGCCATTCCCTTGAATGTCAACCTTAATGGAAAGGTGTCGGGGGTCCGTCACTTCCGTGGCCAGTCCCCCCTGCCCTATGGCGAACTGTAGTTCCTGCTCGAAATTAATGTCGACCGTCTTATAGACGGGGGTGTCCACATTGGCTAAGTTGCTGGCAATCAGGGATTGACGTCTAATCGAGAGGTCCATGAAACGCTCCATCATGTCCATGTTGGCGTCCTCAAAAAAGACCTTGCTCATTCAGTACCTTCCTGCGTCAGAGTCTGAGCCCAACCAAGGACAAAGCACGATGGTCACCAAATGCCATCCAACCCAGCGAGACTGGTTCGACCTGCACCAATTCAGGTATCGACTCGACGTAATTCATGGACATCATTGCGGTTGTTTAGTAAGCAGATTCCGACTTGATCTCTGCAGATGGCTGTATCATCTGCAGAGGCAGCTGGGACCCGGCAAAATTAGCCTAGCGCCCCTCTCTTGTCCACCAACTGGTCTGACATCCGGTATTCCCGCAGTTTGTTCCTCAACGTACGCAGGGAGATTCCCAGCATCTGCGCGGCACGTGTCCGGTTGCCTCCCGTTTCCTCGAGCGTCAAGTGGATCAACTTCTTCTCCATTTCATTGACGGAAAAACCGGCCCTCAACTGCAGCTTCTCTGCAGTGAGGAACCCTTTCCCATTTTCCGGCCCGGACGGCTTGCCAGGACTCATTACGCCCGAGTTTTCCGAACAAGGTCGCTGACTGACTTCCATTTCCTCCACCGGGTCAAGAAACAGGTCTTGAGGATAGATGGTGTTATTTCCGGCCAGGGCCGTAGCGCGCTGGATCACATTCTCGAGTTCCCGAACATTACCGGGCCAGTCATACCGCAGTAAGAGTTCTGTTGTCTTTGAAGCCAGCTCCGTTCGCTCTCCCCGGTTCTCAAAGCCATATTTCTCGCAGAAATAATCTGCCAACAAGGGGATGTCTCCCCGTCGGTTCCTAAGAGGAGGGATGCTTAACGGAATCACGTTAAGCCGGTAGTAGAGGTCTTCCCGGAACGTCCCCGCTGAAACCAACCCTCTCAGATCTTTGTTGGTGGTGGCGATGATGCGGACGTCAACCGGAATTGGGCTTCGCCCCCCAATTCTGTCGACTTCCTGTTCCTGAAGAACCCGCAGCAATTTGGCCTGGAGCAACGGTGCCATCTCTCCAATCTCGTCCAGCAGGAGAGTACCATTTTGGGCCATTTCAAATTTGCCCGGCTTTTGGGCTATGGCGCCGGTGAAAGCGCCCTTCTCGTGCCCGAAGAGTTCAGATTCCAACAGGTTGTCAGGCAAAGCAGCGCAATTCACTGCTACAAACGGAGAGTCCTTTCGAGGGCTGGACTGATGAATTCCGCGCGCCACTAACTCCTTTCCGGTTCCGCTCTCGGCTTGAATCAGGATTGTCGCCTTGCCCCGCGCTGCCTGTTCCGTGAGTTCCAACATGGCCAACATGTCGGGATCCTGAGTGAGAATCGGAAAGCTGTGTTTCGCTTTACGGACCCTCAAGAAACTCTCGTTCTTCTGAATTGCCCGACGTACAACACCTTGCAGGTCCATGGCGGAAAACGGCTTGAGCAGGTAGTCAAAGGCCCCTAGCTTCATCGCCTCGACGGCATTCTGTACCGTCCCGTGAGCTGTCACCAGTACCACCTGAGTTCGGGGGTTCACACCCTTGATTTCACGCAGTAAGTCAAGACCAGTTACTCTGGGCATCCTCAGATCAGTGATGACAAGCCGGTAGCGAGATTCTTTTAATCTCTCCAGGGCTTCTATCCCACTGCTGGCCGTGACAATCGAGTAACCCTCACGCTTGATGGTCTCATTCATGGCAATCAGCATTTGCGGCTCATCATCCACAATGAGCACGTCGCGGCTTAACATTCGCTGGTCCCTCCCGGAGGCAGGTTAATGGTGAAGCAAGTCCCCCTGCCGAATTCGCTTTGTGCTGTCACTTTGCCGTGATGTTTTTCAACAATTTGGTGCACCAGAGAAAGGCCCAGTCCGGTTCCATTTTCGCTGGTGGTGTAGAAAGGATCGAAGATCCGGGAAAGGTTGTCGGGGGTAACTCCGATTCCGGTATCTTCCACTTGGATTTCGACTCTCTGATCCGTGGTTGTCCGGACGCGGACCCAGAGCCTCCCGGCCTCAGGCATGGCTTGCAGTGCATTCATGAACAGATTCATCATCATCTGCCGGAGCATCCCTGGATCCCCAGTTATTGTAAGAGCTTCCGAAGTGGCCGGTCCGGTCACTTGGATATGTCGTTGTACAAAGACTGGCTCGATAAAAGAGAGGGTGCTCCGGATGACCTCGATGAGATCGAATTCCTGGAATTGGGGGCTTGCCGACCGGGCAAACGAAAGCATATTGGCGACAATGGTATTCAAGAATTTAATTCCGGTGCTGATCTGGTCCGTCCAGTTCTGGATCTCGGGCCTCTCGTGCAGCTCTTCTTTGAGTAATGAAGCAAAGATCTCGATGCTTCCCAGGGGATTGCGAATTTCATGCGCCAACTGTACCGCCATCTCGCCCATGGCCTGCAATCGCTCAGCGCGCTGGTTCTGCAATTCCAATTCTTTCAGTCGGGTGATGTCTTTGAGAACGACAGTCAGACTAGTGCATTGTCCGGTTGGGTCAATCACCGGCGAACTCGAAATGACAAGGAATCTCAAATCCCTCGCTTTGGATTTTACTTGGAGCTGGATATCCTCAGCTGTCGACTGGTCACCGCGCAATGAAGCCTGAATGATTTCCTTGAGGGCCTGCGGCAGAGGCAGTTCGTCCAGGGATCCGCCCTTTTCACCAGCATTCTCAGGCAGGTCGAGCATACCGATGGCGGCGGGGTTGCACACAGTGACCTGGCTCGCTGAGTTCACCACTAACACCCCGTTGCTGAGGCTTTCCAGGATGCTCCTCAGGTAGTTCTTGAGGTTGTCCTTTTCTTCAAGACTTCGCTTGAGTTCCGCATTGGCAGCCTCCAGTTCCAAAGAAAGGCGTCGCACTTCCTTTTGTAGGCCCTGGTAAGCATCCGCGAGCGAAGCAGAGGTACTGTTAAACAGCTCAAAAGCCTGTAGCAACTTTTGATAGTCCGGCTGTAATGCTTCGAGCTGGGTCGGCAAATTCGGACTCACCCTTCATTACCTTCGGTTTTATGGGGCCAAGGTTCCACAATCTCGGTTGTGGCGAGGCTAGTCGCTTTCCGCCCCGAATCGGAATTCTCCGCACAATAGAAGGCAGATCAATTACCAAATCCAGACCTGTGCAAGCACTACCCGATCTTGTCTATCCTCCTTATTTTTAAGGCAGATAATTGATGCGTGGCGACTTGAGAAGCTTGCTTTCTGAAAGCCTGACGTCAAGAATATGACTCTTCTCGTCAAGGAATGCTTGAAATACACTTCGCCAAGAGGTGCACTTCTGGGCTATTGTTCTCATACTATCCGAGCTCCGTCATTTACTTCAATGTCAGCAACATCGAGGAAGGATATAGAGCTCTCACGGCTTCTGGCGTGAAGTTTGAGGCTCCACCTCACCTCATTGCCAGGATGGGGAGCTACGATCTGTGGATGGCGTTCTTCAGGGATTCCGAGAACAACCTGTTGGGACTGATGAGCAAAATCTCACCACGCGAATAAAATGCGAATCAACATGCGATATGCCTGCTGATTGTCTCCTGTGTTTCTCTGAAGGATTGAACGCCCAGTTCAGATTCCCGGGGACTGGAGGCATAGCGGCCTGGCACCCCAACAGCTTGTCAGGCCAATGGGTGCCTTTAAGTGATGGTGGTGTCGTTCGAGGGTGGAGGCAGCAACGGCGTGGGGCGCTCAGATCGTTCATAGCGGAACGTCAGCCGCGAGAGCAGATTGAGGCATTCGTCAATTTTCTTCGAGTGCCGTTCCAGCTTTTCACTGGTTTCAGAAATGAACCGGTCGAGCTTGGACCGGTTGTCTTTCAGTAAATCCAGGCGGGCATAGAGCGACTGTACTCTCTCGGCCAGGTGGTGGTTCTCATCGATGAGTTTCTTCCGTTCGGCAATCTTGTTGATGACAATTTCCAGTTCGACAAGCTTGAAGGGTTTCGTAATGTAGTCGAAGGCTCCTTCCCGCATGGATTCAATGGCGGACTCCAGCGAGGCGTACCCGGTCATGATGACCACCTGGGTCGCCTCGGTTTTCTTCTTCACTTGTCGAAGAATCTCAAGTCCCCCCTTCAGGGGTAGAACCAGGTCGGCGAGAACGATATCGAAACCTTCTTTTTCTCGTTCAATAGCTTCCATTGCTTCCGCACCGTCTTTTGCAGAGGTGACCTTCATCCCCTTTTCGCGCAGGTACTCTTTGAGCAAGGCGCGCAAGGCTTCGTCATCATCCACCAGCAGGACCTTCAGGTGCTTGGTTTCCAAACCGCTTCGCATGACCCTTTCACTTAGATCCGGATGCTCCGGTTCAAACCGAAAGCATTTGTCCTTCCATTCATCCTGAGTTGGGTATCGTGAGTGGTTTTCGAAAACTTTAGGTGTAATTTTGCTCACGGCAGGTTTGGTTAGAAGGAGGGTCAAAGAGGTAATAAAATAGATTCAATACAATAGTAAATTTCCGGTGCCATGTTGACGAATAGAAGGGCGAGCAGTATCTTGTCCGGGGTCGGAATCCGGGGTTTGATCCAAAGTCAGAGGGATTTGCCCGTGAAGCTCTTGTCTGCCAAGCTTCCCAGGAAGAATTCAAGAAGTTCCAACATCCTCTTCTCTGCTTCCGGGGGGAGGCGAAATCTGTTGGGGTTTCCGCTTTTCAGCCTGGCCTTGCTATTGGCTCAGGGGTGTGGGTTGTCTTCTCGTAACGAGGATCAAGAGCGGTTACAGAATTATCGCAAGCTCCTTGTTGTGAGCGGAGTGAATTCCTATTACCACGTAGAGCCAAAGACAAAAACCTCCTACCCCTTGGTCCGTGGAACACTCCGGAACCTGGGCAGCGAGTCGCTGGAAGTGGTCGAGTTCATTGTAAAGTTCAAGGACCAATTCGACCACGTCATCTACGAAGAGCGCACCTATCCTGTATTTCTATCCGAGTATTCCAGCGCTTCTCCCCAGGCGCCGTTGAACCCGAGCCAGAGCATGCGTTTTGCCTTGAAATTTCCAAGTTGTCCTCCGGAATGGAAAGAAGGAAAGGTGGAGATTGAGGTTTCCAAGATAGTTTTTCAAAAGCACTCCTCTTAGGCGATTATTTTGTTGTTACTGGCCCGAATACCTTCGTATAATTATAGTTCGCTGTCCCGACAATAATCTTTCCATGAAGACGGAGTAGGTTTGTCATGCTTTCCAGTCGGAATGTACCTACCGCCGGTCGGCGAGCTGCGAAGCGGGTCAACCTGAGAATTCCATTTCATGTGTATGGTCGTGACGAGAACGGCGCAACTTTCCAAAGCCGTGCCGAAACCGTCAATGTCAGCAGCAAGGGAGGATGCCTAGTTCTGGATAAGGACCCGATCCGGGGGCAGAATTTAAAGATCGTCGGACCCAAGGGGGCGGCGTTCATCGCCCGGGTCTGCTGGTCGAATTATGTAATGAGGAAGAATATCCGCTTCGTCGGCTTTGCCCTGACACGCTTTGGAAGAGAGTGGGTACTCATCGACAAGAACCACTCGTTCCCCCGCTAGTTTCCTTCTTCCCTCGGCTGAACACCATTGTCTCGAACAAGAACCTGCAGGAGAAACTGAGGGAAACTGGTCACCATTAAAAGTCTTCCACACGGAGCAACACATCCACTAATTGGCCGGGGGCAAGCCCGAACTGAATCCTCCGTCGACGACTACTGACGAACCGGTCATGAAGGACGCCTCGTCGCTGGCAAGAAACACAGCCACTCGTGCCACTTCCTCAGGCCGGCCAACCCTCCAGAGCGCGTGCAGTCGTCCCGCCGCTGCTCGCGCTGCTGCTGGATCAGGCTGAGCCTGGAAGTAACTTTCGGCCAGCCCGGTGTCGATGTAACCGGGACAGATGCAGTTGACTCGAATGCCTTCCTTGCCATGGTCAATGGCCATGGCCTTAGTGAATCCAATGATGCCGGCCTTGGTGGCGCAATAGCCGGCACAAAGGGGTTCGACGAAAAAACCGTTGTCTGAGGACATGTTGATAATGCATCCTCGGGTCATCCGCAGTAATGGTAGGAAATACTTCGAGCAATGAAAAACGCCCCCCAGATTCACTGCGATCTGTCGATTCCATTCCTCGACAGTGGTGTCCTCCACAGTTTTGCTAACCTGAATAGCCGCATTATTCAGCAGCACATGAATCTGTGAAAAGGCACTCACAGTGTTGGCCACTAGCTGCTTGACAGATTCTGGTCGTGACACATCGGTTTCGAAGGCCCTTGCGAGCCCTCCCGGCCGTTCAATCTGGCGAACAGTCTCCTGCGCGCTTGAGAGATTGATGTCCACTACGGCCACGACCGCCCCTTCCCTGGCAAACTCCAGCGCACAGGCTCGTCCAATGCCGGAACCAGCGCCGGTGATAACAACGACACGATCCTTCAGTCTCATGGTTGCCTTTCCGGAGTGAGATATTTCGAATGTCACAGTACACCAAACTTATCATAAACTTCACGTAGCGTTCTGCCGGCCAGCAGTTCCTGACGCGACAAATTCTCTTTGCTAACCTTCTCGAGCGCTTTCTTTAGTACATCCTGTTCCACCTCTTTGGGGATGACGACCACACCATCAAAATCCGCGAATATCAATTCCCCCGGCTCCACAAGGACTTCCCCGCAACGAACCGGAACATCATAGGCAATTACCCGGCCCCGTCCTTTGGAGTCCACCGGCTTTATGCCCGCATAGTAGACGGGAAAATCCATTTCAATGATTCGGACGCAATCTCGAATCTGGCTGTCGCACACACAACCGACGGCCCCGTTGCGCATGGCGATGGTGGACATCAGTTCGCCCCATGGAGCATTGGTGCCGCTACAATCGGTCGAGTGGACCACCACATCCCCTGCCTTGAGAGAATCCATCACTTCTATCTCCAGGCCATAAGGATCCTCATTGACAATGTAATCGGTTTCCATCCAACGGACGGTCCGGGCTCGTCCGACAAACCCGCAGGTCTTTCGGTCAGGCAAGAGCGGACGCAAACGCTGATGCATAGCCTGGTGACGAAAGCCTAACTCATCGAGGGCGTCGCAAACGACCGCCACATAAAGCTTCTGCTTCATGTCGGCCAAAGTTGCCCGTCCGGGGCGTGTATTGGAACCGATGTGCCCCTTCTTTTTGCTCATGAAAGATGCCTCCTGGATTCTTCCCGCTCTATTGCAGCCTGCATAGCAGGATGGCTACGTACAAGGCTCTGGGCTGGTTGTCAAACTGCACACCCGGCGAAAGACAGATTCTCTATCTCTGCAGAAAGTGGATGTTGACGTGGTGTCGTCACTGAATAATGCGGAGTTCATTCCGGCTGAATTCCGACTCTGCGAAGGTGTCGGGAAAAAGTAAGGGTCAATGAGGGCTACCACGTCACTTCATCTCATCAACGGCGAATTTCTCTATGTATTCCATTTCATTGGATCTCCCCGGGGCAAGTATATCCAGTTCAATACGTCCCATCAGCAAGCCCGGAGAATAAGCACTGATGACCGCATGACCGGTCCGGGCAGTGGCACGGAAAGCAACACACGTCTTGCCCGCGACAACGTTCCAAGTCAAGCCTGTACCGTGCCCCAGCCAGGTTTGTTCCAGCAATTCGCCCGGTCCGTAAGAGGTAAAAGTAATTGGATGATGAGAGAATGGGACAATAGTCCCCTGTTGATCCACCACCATGGCTGTGATGTAGGCTAGACTTTCGGGGTCGCCCGAGCTAAGCCGGGAAACATCTGCCTCAAGTACTATCCGCTGGGCTGGGCCGGCTGTCTTAACTTCATGGCTGATCTCCTTTCCCAGTGCATGGGCAAGAGCCCTCAGAGTCCCTGGCTGGTAAGGAATCTGCCAGGAGAAAGGCGGATGAACCAAGCCCAGGAGTTCCCCTTGGGATCTGGCTCCCAACGGTTTTCCATTGAGAAACAGTTCCACCGCTTCAATATTACTGTAGACCTTCACAGTCCGGGTGTTACCTTCCTCCCCCGGCCAGGTCCAATGCCCTACGATATGCACCATCGGTTTAGCGCTCCACTGACTCTGGTAGAAGTAATAGACCTCTTTGGGAATTCTCCAAATATCTGTTATGCCAAAGGCGACCACGTGGGGGGTGACCGTATCATAGGATTCACCATCGTAGTCGAATTGGTGCCAGATCATCCCCCCTGCCATCCAGGGCCGCAAGTTCAATTGGTGTAGATACTCCTCATGTCTTGCACAGGCGAGGTCCTCGCTTTCCGGTCCCTTACCATAGATCCCGCGACCCATCGTTGAGGCGCTGTATTCCGCAGTCAAATAACAGCGGCCGGGGTATTTCCTGTGCTTCTCGTCGGTTTCTTTCTCGACACCGAGGCCGACAATGTCGACCAGCGCCTCTATATCTTCTCCCCGGGGGGCGTGCATCCCCACAGGACGCGACGGATCGAGTTCTCGGTATTTCCTGCTGATGGTTTCCACCACCCGCCGGGAAACAGCTTGCGGCGCGTTTACTTCGCCAGCTATCCCCCAGACAATCACTGAGGGATGGTTTCGGTCCCGCTCGATCATCTCAACCGCCATGTTGTTGACGTTGGCGATGTACTCATTGGGATCGCCGATCTCTTTGTTGATAGGTAGTTCTTCCCAGACCATTAGGCCCAGGCGGTCGGAAGCTTCGATGGTAGCCGCGTCGTGGGGGTAATGCGACGTCCGCCAGAAATTTACTCCCATCTCCTTTATCACTTCCATATCTTTTACATGCCGCGAGTTGGGAAGTGCATTCCCCATCCCCGGATAAGATTGATGCCAATTGGTTCCTTGAATCTGAACCCGCTTGCCATTTAGGAAGAACCCTTTCTGCGAGTCGAATCTAAACCAGCGAAACCCCAGCGGATTCTCAACCACGTCGATGACGCGGTCCCCATCCTTCAAGATCGTTTTGATCCTGTAAAGTTGAGGAGTATCGGGTGACCATAACAAAGGGTTCTTGACTGTTCCGTTGCTCCTGCTCACAACACCATTTTCGCCTGCACCTGAGCGCAGCTCGGAAGCTGTTCTCTGTACAAGTCGATTCTGTGGGTCATAGACCTCGTCGATGACGTTCAAGGTCTTCGCTTCGTGCGTCGTGTTGCTAACCAGAACCTCCAACTGAAGTTCAGCAGAGTCATGACTGACAGAGGGAGTTGTCCATCGGACTTTCGATAGGAAGATCGGTTCGGTAACCCTGAGCCAGACATCCCGATAAATCCCGCCGTAGAAACTATAGTCGGTCTTCACAGTAGGTGGTACTGTCGCATGAAAGAGATTGTCCACTTTGACTGTGAGAATGTTGCCGTGATCGCCAATCCGGACTGTTTGGGTGATATCGAATTCAAAGCCGGTGTACCCCCCCTTATGCTCCCCCAGCTTGTGTCCGTTCAGCCAAAACTCGGCCACGTGGTTAACGCCTTCGAATTCCAGGAAGATTCTCTTACCAGAGTATTGGCCTTCGAGTCTGAAGTGCTTCCTGTACCAGTCGATGTCTCGCCAGTAACCAGGTCTTTCATCGCTGACATCATGGGCATTCCAGGTATGTGGGAGCTGAATCGTTTGCCACCAAGAATCGTCGTATCCCGGCGCGTCGGCTCCGAGGAAGCGGGATTCGACCTGCCCAGCCTGTCCGATGTTTCGGTCAAACGAGCCCAAATCACCGGC
>JBGPHY010000004.1:0-38384 GCA_041484625.1 Terriglobia bacterium
AAGAAAACCCCAGCGTCGACTTCATTGCTCAGGTCACCGCTTTGTCCCCCTTTCTGGTTCGCCAATACCTGGAGATAATCAATGCTTCGAACCTATAAAAAAATCCTTGACAAGCAATATTGCGTAATTTTCAGGGTTGTCCCCTGATTGTCCCGTGATCCGTGGGTTGGCACGCCCACGGTGGCGGACCAACCCACGGCTGAAAAATGGAACCGCGTTGTGGTTCCTCACTGCCCGCTATGATTACACCCTCCCCACCACTTCTATTTGCACCCGCCGACCACCAACATCATGGAATTGGGGAAGGCTTAACCCACAATAGCGGAATTTCCCTGGACTGCCAAGTACCTTGACAGAACGCTCGAAATTACCACATCTTCCTGGGGATTCAAAAGCAAAAGGCCAACTCCCCTGACGAGAGTTGGCCCTCTTATGGCACGCTTCTAACCTTCAGAGATTTACTCGGAAGAGATTCTAAACATGAAACGACTCACCGCAACCACAAGTGCTCTTGACGTTGGGGTTATTGAACTTGAAACCGGAACCACTCAATCCCTCGACATAGTCGATCTCGGTGCCGTCGAGGTAGATGAGGCTCCCCTTATCGACAAAGACCTTGAAGCCGCTCATATCCAGGATTTCATCTCCACCGTTGGCTTGCTTTTCAAACCCCATATGATATTGGAATCCGGAGCATCCTCCTCCCACAATCTGGACTCGGATCCCTTCAAATTGTCCCGGCTGGCCTGTGAGGATTTCCTTGACCTTTCCCTGCGCTTTTTCTGTAACTGTCAGCATGAAGCACTGACCTCCTTTCAAGTTTCTGAAGCCAATCTATCGATTCAAAGATAACTAATTCCAACTCAATTTTAACCGATTGCTTCGGTAAATCAAACAGAACCCGCTAGTCTCGACCATCCAGCACCCCGTTCCAGGAAGGAACCACAATTGAAACATTACCGAAGCATCGCGACTGGCAGGACAGGCGGATGTGGGGGTGAGTCTCCTGGTCGCTCTCGGCCGAGGTGTAGCCGAAGTATTTCAAGCGCCGGCGTTCAAATGGGGTCATGGGGGAGATATTTTCTTTTCCCCCGAAAACCCCAACCCAACAATAGCCGCACGCCCCGCTTCGGCACTGAGCTGGGATCGGCCCGGCAATGCGGCGAGGGTCCTGGTCCTTGAAATCCCTCGTGTCGAAAGAGCTTGCCATGGAGAGGTCCTGGCCCTGTATGACCCTCATTGTACCGTCGGGACGCGACTCATCAAAGGTGGCGCAGAATTTGCGGTCGATCTTGTGTAAAAAGCCGAACATTCCAGGTCTGCCTGCCGAGTTTCGAGCCTTGAGTACCTGTTCAGGAGTCCGCGAGTCAACCGGCTGTGAAGCTCGCTTTTCAGCAGCTTCAGCGAGAACCATCAGTCCAACCTGTTGGAGACACATGACGCCCACAGCCGAGATGCCCAGTACGACGGACTCCGGAACGTTTCGCCGAGCGGCAACTCCACCCGCAATTTGGCGGATCTGCCGCTCGAGAGGGGTACCTTCCGGCCTGTCCGCCTTCTCAGCAAAAGCCAGTACGGTCCGCTTCACTTCGGGCCAGAAACGGGCCCCGTAGAAGTACTCCACCGAAGAATCGACCTGAACCTCCAGCCGGTATTCCCCATCCAAAAGAAACTGTCTCACCACCAGCCTGGGATCCTCCGCCTGGTGAAGGGACCGAGTTAGTTTAAGAGGCCAGAACGAAAACCAGATGCGGGTGGCTACCTGGTCAACGGCATGAATTGATGGCACCAATTTTTGCAGCACTCTCGACCAATCCGCTTCAGTGTGCTTCTCCAGAAATGATTGGAAGGCATTCCGCTCTGTGGCAATCATGAGACTCAGGCTTCACTCCTTGGGTCAAGAATAAATTCGGGGCCATACAAAAAATGGGCCGCACAATGCTGCGGCCCACTCAAACTCGAAATTGGCGGGAAGATCTTACCGTCGGACGGGTTCCCCAATCTGCACCAGTTCGGGTTCACCCTTCTTCTTCAGGACCAGTTCCTCATAAATCTTCCGCACTTCAACTGCTTCCTTGGCTGCCTTCCTGCGCAACCGTTCTTCCTCGGCAGCGGTTTGCGGATAATCCGCCTTCTCGCGGACCCGAGCAGCATCCCGGGCATTGATCAGCAGAGCATGCTCATACGTATCAAGGTTGACACTCTTCCCGCCGGCAAAGACCTCGTGCTTGCCGTGTTTCTTATACCACTCGGCCACGGTGGCGTTCTTATGGATGTTCTCGATGATCTGGCGCCATCCGATCCCGGTATTGTAGGCGCAGAATGAAATTTCACCTTCCTGGGTCCCGTAGGGGATGATGCACATCTCGGTACGACGGAAGTCGTAGTTGAAGAGGTCCTGGAACCACATGCCGGCAATAAAGAGGAAATTCCAGGGATCCTGGCGGCGCTGCTGGATATCCTCGATGGTCCGGTCTTTGCCGACGTTTCCGTAGCTCTTCCCAGACAGGGCGAAAGACTTGTCGAATTTCTTCAGGATGTCAATTAAGGCCAGACTCTTGGGAGCCCCGAAGGGACGGTAGTTCTTAAGCAGAGCCAAAGCCATCATCAAGTTAGAAAACTTCTTGCTGCGACCGGCATCCGTAATGGTGGTGATGTCCCTGATCAGCCCCGGGATGTAAAGGAATTGGGGAACCGGCGCCATTTCCTTGGTGTCCTTGTTAATCATCATGGCGGTACCCACCCCGCAGTTGGGGTGGCAGCCGCAACTGACCTGTCCCCATTCGGCTTGAGGGCCGTGAACCAGGTCAGCAAAATCCGCAAACGGCCCCATCAGGGAGATCGGGAACCAGTCGCGAGTCGGCTCGGTAATACCCACTTGCTTCTTCACGTCGTGAGCCAGATGAGAGAGCGTGTAGCGCTGTCTGAGCCTTCGTTCAGGAGTGACATCCTCATCACGACCGGTGAAGGAAACCGGCTGGAAGGCAATAAAAGATATCTTCCTGGGGTTATCACAGGCAAACCGGATGATGGGACCAACCTGGTCGTTGTTGACGCCGTTGACCAGGGTGATAACCAGGATGATCTCGATCCCGGCGTCGTGCATATTGTTAATAGCCCGCAATTTAACATCGAACAGGTTGCCAATGTGGCGGTGGTTGTTGGCATCGTTGCCGATGCCGTCGAACTGCAGGTAGGCGTAACGCAGTCCGGCTTCAGCCGCTTGCTGGCAGAATTCCTTGCTCTTGGCAAACTCGATTCCGTTCGTAGCCGCCTGGACGCTGTTGAAGCCCAGTTCACGAGCATAGCGAATGGCCTTGATGAAATAGGGAGAAATAGTCGGCTCGCCGCCCGAGAACTGAACCGACATCTGGCGGCGGGGCTTGATCTTCAAGGAATTATCCAGGATCTCCTTGATCTCGTCCCAGCCCAACTCGTGAACAAATCCCACTTGGTTGGCATCCATGAAGCAAGGATCGCACATCATGTTGCAGCGGTTGGTCAGATCCACAGTCAAGACAGAACCGCGGCCATGCTTGATGGTGCTGGTTCCATGATTGTGGAGATCTTCATCATTGTGGGCCCGAATGTCCCGGCCGGGAAAATTGGACTCGATCCACTGCAGGAATTCGGAATCGATGGCCATAAGGTCTTCGATCTTGCCATGGATGGGACATTCCTTCACCATCCAAACCTGCCCGTCCCGCTCAATAATTTTCGCTTTGATCTCACCGATGTGCTGGGTCACCAGGATTCGCCAGTCATCTTCACCCTCCAGGATCTTCTTGCGGGCTTCCTTCACGCATGCAGGACACAAGGAGTCCGTGGTCCGAGGCCAACCCAGGGTGGGCTTGGATTTCTCCCAGGATTTGAGTAGTGGCTTGTCCGACCACTTCGGAGTGAACGAGGGATTAGGATTGTACTTGTTGAAGAACTGGATGGTGTCAAATGCAACTCCGGCGGTCTTGCAGATCGCGCTGTCCACATACTTCAAAACGCGTTTGCCGATCATTCTTGGCATGGTCGTGTCTCTCCTCTTTCTGCTTTCTTATTCAAATGAACTCTCTGATCCCGGACAAAACCAGCTCTTGACCCGATGAAAGGATGCCGACAAAAGGCAGGCAGAGCCGTTACTATTATCCATCTTTGCTAAAAAAATCAAGTCCGTATTCCGTCAAAATGACTGCCACAAGGATGACATTGCTTTCACGGGTCCCCTAAGCGCGAAGCCTGTGATTCTGTGCGACATCGAATTCCTGCTCTCTCTGTCTGACACTAACTGGAATCGAAGGACATTAAGGCCTGGATCCTGCTGAGGACGGAAGCCAATTCCGAAAGCTCCCGATCCTTAAATGATATCAAATTTCCAGGCAAATTTGGTCTTTTTTCTGCAAGCGAATCTAACGGCACCTCCTGATATCAAAGATTCAGTCCAGCAGCAGCTTATGGCATGTAGTCGGCCAATTCATGTTGCAGTTGTTCGGGGCTCAGCAGCTGTCCGTCATTCAGACGACACAGGGCGGCCTGTATGACCTGCTTGGCCTGGTCCTTCTTAAAGCCGCGAATGAATCCGTCGAAGACGCTTTCCCCGGCCATGGCCCGGTTGATTTCCGCTTCGCGGTTATGATCGTGAAGCTCTGTAAAGTAAACCACCTTGTACTTCCGGTTGTAGCCGGACTCCCGGTAAATCTGGAACATGATCTTTTCTGATTCCATCACGGCCATAAGTTAACGCCCAGCCCCCACCGCAACTGCCGTTTCAGAAGGCTGGTTATCCAGAATCGGGAAGGCGGTCTCCACGGCATCGGGCAATTCCAAAGGGGCCCGAGAACTCATGCTCAAAGTCAACTCTTCGCGGAGCTTGTGTTCGTACTCCTTCAACCTCTCTTCTAATGTCAGCTGCTTCTCCATTCGGGCAACCATGTCTTCCCGATAGCGTTTCAGGAAGTAAGAGATCGTTTCGACACGAATCTTGATTGATCCCGACGGCCGGTTCTCGTCGATATCCTTAAAGCAGAAGTAAGGAGTGCCGGAGTTCTGGACAACCTCCTCCACCATAGTATAGATGGGGGCATCGTGACCACACTTGAAATTCGAGAGTTCCAGGGCCACCAGGTTGGGATGGCGAGCCACAAACTTGGCCGCCCAGATCTTGCGGCTGGTGTTTTCGCTGTAGGAGTTCTTCCAAACATCGGAAATGTCCATGGGGTGAGAGATGATTCCTGCCCGGACTTCCTCACCGAACAAGCGGTCCAGCATGTCGTCGTCGATGGGCAAGAAGTCCTGGGTAAACACCGGATACCCTGCCTTCTGGAACTCTTCCAGGATCTCATGATTGATGCCCGGGTCATTGTGATAAGGCCGGCCCAGCAGTACAATGCCGATCCTGTTCTCTTCCTCCAGCTTCTGCAGCACTTCCCGGGCCGTGGCACGGAGAACCACGTTGTTGTAATGCTGCAGAGCCTTGAATCCCTGTTCTATAGCCCTCTGGTTCTCCTCTTCCGAGAGCCCCAGGTCATCCTTGAATTGGGAGAACATCTGCCTGGCGAACAACCGGGGTTCGGTGATGTTGACAAACGTGTCGTAGAACTTCACGCCCATCTGGGTAAATAGATCGCCTTCCTTGGTAAAGGCGGCCTTGACGGCCTCCGGAGTGGCAGTAACTGTGGGGCAAGCGCGACTGGCCTGGGTGTTGACCAGGTCGCTGGTCAAACAGTCAATCATTGGAAAGAAAATGATGTCCAGTGGCCGCTTCTTGTGGTGGACGTAAAGCAGGTTGTGAATGTGGGGAATGGCCACCTTGCTGGGGAAGCACGGATCGATGGCACCCCGCTTGGCACCTTCTTTATACAACTGTTCCGTGGTGAAGTCGGAATACACCAGATTCTCGGACGGGACCCCCAAGCTTTCGAAATACGCGCTGAAAAGGGATGCTTGAGAATACATGTTCAAGACTCGAGGTATTCCGATGCGGATCGTTCCCCGCTTCTTCATCAGTTCTACACGCCGCCGGGCGGCAGCAGTCAGAGCAAACCGAGGCGAGGGATCTTTAACCTGGGCCGCGTTAGTGGGCTTCCAAACGGCCCGAGCAGCTAACTCCACCAGGTTGGGGTTCTCGCTCTTGACGGAGTCCAGGCCGCGCTTGATGACCTTCATGTCTTCAATGTCTTCGACCAGCCCCTTCTCACAGCTGTTTCCAACAATCAGTCGCCGCACCCCAGGCAGGACTGGGATCTTGGATTTCCGAGCTGGCGCCTCTGCCCCTTCGTGTTTCCCCACCTGAACATCGATGAAGGTCCGCAGGCACTTGTTTTTGCAGAAATAGCAGCGAGTCCGCTCGTCCCGGTGAGTCTCGAAAGAGATTTGTTCAACCGGGTCCATCCCGATAAACGTGCTGTGGCGGCCCCGTTCCCATAGCCGGACCGCTTCGATAGCAGCCCCGATAGCTCCGCTTTCGCCACAGTGTTCGTGGACGATGACGTTCGGTTTGACGCCCTTCCCTTTGAATCGCGATTCGATAAAGTCCACTTGAGTCTTAACAGCCGCCAGGTTGTGCTGAGTCCCACCCTGCAGCACAAAAGTCCTTCCCAAGGCAGAGATGTTGGGGATCTGGGAAACGTAGAGCCAGATATTCTTGGGCAGGACAGCAGCCAGCCCGGCCATGATCTCTTCCGCTTTCCATCCCTGACGCTGGAAATCAACGATGTCAGACTGCATAAACACCGCACAGCCATAGCCAAAAGAGGGCATGGCCTCGGCCGAGAAGGCCAGGTCCGCATATTCTTCGACCGGAACCCCGAAACCTTCGGCGGTACTCTGCAGAAAATAGCCGTTACCCGCGGAACATTGGGTGTTCAGCTTGAAGTCTTTCACCTGCCGGTTCTTGAGGATGATTAACTTGATGTCCTGTCCGCCAACATCGCAGATGACATCCACATCCTTATAGAACTGGAGTGCAGACTCCGTGTGGGCCACTGTTTCCACCAGCGCCACATCAGCCTCCAGCGTGTCTTTCAGGATATCCTTGGCGTACCCCGTAGTGCCCACTCCCAGCACTTCGAGTCTTGCCCCCAGACTGACGACCTGGTCTTTCAATTTCCTGAAAACTTCAATCGTGTCCTCAATGGGATTTCCCTTGGAGAGTTGATAGGTCTTCACCAGGACATTCCGCTGTTTATCCAAAAGGACTGCTTTCGTGGAGGTGGACCCGCCATCTAAACCGATGAATCCCTCCACCAGTTGGCCTGGTCGGAAGGTAGCCGGCACGAATTTCTTGCGTTTATAGCGTTCCTTAAACGTTGCCAGCTCATCGGGGCCGTTCACAATTCCCGTGGCCCCCTTCTTCTTTTTCTCTTCCAGACGCCCCACTTTCATGTAGTGAACCAGGTCTTTGGTGCCGCGATAGACTCCAATTTCAGGGTCTTCAGCTTTGCCAAATTCCACGGCGCCCAGGGCCGCAAAGTACTGAGCGTTGTCTGGAACCTTAATCAGGTCCTTGGGTTCGGCTCCTGTGGGGAGGGGAAACCCGCGCTCTTCCCATATCCGAGGGATGTTGTACTTCCAGGCCTCCATCATGCCTCGGATGTACGTGTTGGGACCGCCCAAAAGGAGGACCTCTGGCCGCAGAGTGTTTCCACGAGTCAAAACGGATAAGTTCTGACCAACAATTGCCTCAAACAACGAGGCCATTAACTCTTCTCGCGGCACTCCCATTTTTTGCAGGCCGTTGATATCTGTCTCGGCAAAGACACCGCACTTGCCGGCCACGGGGTGGAGCTTCACGCCGAAGTACCCCTGGTTGCAGAGTTCATCCGGGGGGATTTTCAATTTGGCATTGATCTTGTCGATCACGGCGCCGGTCCCTCCGGCGCACTTATCATTCATGCTGGGGATCTTCTTCTTCTTCCCGGTCTCAGGGTCTTCCTTGAAAATGATGATCTTGGCATCCTGTCCGCCCAGTTCGATGACCGACCCCGCCGAGGGGTACAGTTTTTCCACGGCCAGAGAAACGGCATTCACCTCCTGCACGAACTTGGCTCCAATGAATCCAGCCAAGTTGCCTCCACCACTGCCGGTGATGAACACCCGGATCTTTTGCGGCGCCACATCGGAGAATTCATTCTCAATCCGCTCGAGAAATTCAAGCACCTTCTCCGGCTGTTTGGTGTCGTGCCGCTGATAGTCTTTCCAAACAATTTCATCCGAAACCGGATCGACGACCACCGCTTTTACCGTGGTCGACCCCACATCCAACCCTATCAACATCGATTCCGATCTATTCAAATTGGCCCGCTCCCCTTGTAACTTAGGATCTATTTTAAATCAGGCTACGGCAACCTTCCGATAGCGGTTTGACTTCATCAACCCGGCGACGTGCAGGACAAAGTTGGCGGCGGTTCCGATGACTCCGTGATGATGTGGTACCCGGCACATTCCGCCTTTCAGGTCCGGATGGTCGTTGACGTAGTCCCGAACCTCTTCCAGCGTGTAACCTGTACAATGCAAGACTTTTTCAAACTCTGCCTTGGCCTTAACCTTGGCCTCCCCCAACGCCATCTGGACCCGGCTGTGGGCGTTGATTTCGCCTTCCCCGGAGGTCTCGATGGGCAGGAAGATCATGTCTTTGAAATGACCCACCACCGCTGACTGGGCGCCATCGCTTTGAGTACTGGGCATGCAGCCGAAAGGTTTCAGCGAAAGCACCATGTGAGAAATCTGTTTAGTGCAGTAGTAGATGTTCTTGGCAACTTCGAGGTGGCCCTCTCCGCCGGCGGCGCGGGAATTGTAAAAGGCATGGGCCAACCTCTCAAGTTCTTGCTGGTCCACCAGTTCGTGGGGAAGATTATTGAGGGCTTCCCGCAGGCGGTTGTACTCCCGCTTAAAGATGGCCTCGGCCAGCGACAACTTGGCGATACGGCTTCGATGCCTCCAGTTTTCGGCGAAAACCTTATCCATTCGCCAAGACGGCGCCATTTCCCCGCCCTGCTCCGTCCCTTTGCGGTCGGCAATCTTGTTCCTGGCCTGATGGATCATGTAGTTGATCCAGGTGCCGATGGGTTCCACCATGACCTGAGCCCCTTCGCACTCCAGGAACTTGAACATGTTGAAATTGCCGTCCCCTTCGGTGGTCTGGGCCCAGAATTCTCCCGTCACTTTGACGATGGGTTTGACCCGCGTTCGATCCACTTCAATAGCATTCAGCCGCTTCCTTACTTCCCCGAGAGCACGAGTGTATTCCTCACCACAGATTTGGTTTAGGAATTTACCGATATATTCGGCGATGTTTCCGGCTTTGGGGAACCTCCTCAGAAAAGACCCAAGGCGGCCGCCCTCCAAATGGTAGGGCTTGGAATGTTTCAGGGCATCTGCCAGCAGATTCATGCATTCGTCGAGCACCTTGTTGGACTGGCCCTTGTGAACTTCATAGGGACGGATCTGATAAATGACGTCGTTGATCAGATCTCCCATGTTCAGGGCATTCAGGATACCGAGGAAGAAATCCAGGTTCATTTCCAACCCGGCGCGGGCTTCGCCCTGGGTTAATCCACCGGACTGCTGAAACAGGAGCACCCGAAAGCTCTCAAAGCCAGAATTCCGCAACGCCAGACGGTATTCCGCTTCATACATGCCAAATCGGCAAGGGCCACAGGCACCCGCAGTGAGAAACACATAGTTGTCGATTATCTCCTGGCGCGCCATCCCCTTCCGTTCCAGTTCCTGAAGGAATTGGACCAGATTCCCCACTGTAAAATAAGTGGGATTGCATTGTCCGTTGTTCCCAAACTCCTTGCCGAGCTGGAACGCCGCCACATTGGGAGTGGGAATGGCCTCGCAAAGATACCCCAGACGTTCAAAGGCTGCACGGACCAACTTCTCGTGTTTCCATGTCAGGCCACCAAATAGCAATGTGGTGTGGGCCTGCTGATCCTCTGTAAACGGTCTCTCCTTGGGTCGGAAAAAATGCCGGATCTCCTTTTTCTCGATTCCAAGTTCGTGCTCCAGGCGCTTCCTCTCTTGCTGGAGCCCCCGCGAGATAAGATCATCTATTTTTTCAATCTGAACCAGGTCGGCAGCCGGGCGATCCATTCGTCGCCCTGCTTCCACCTGATCCATTGTTGTTTGACCGAGACTCATGAGTGGGTTCCTTTATGGTTATGCCGTTTTAAAACGGTCGCTTTTGAGGCCAGCTTGGCGAACATGTCCACTGAATGTGATTCGGGCTAACAAGGCCCCTCCAACATCCATTTCGCTGAAGGCTGACGACATTCGGAATTTCCTGGCTATTGAAACCAAATAGAGTTGACTGTGTATATTTTCTACAACGGCAACTTTACTTAAGGGTCTGCCAGGAAGGAATCAATAATCAGGGAATGGCGCTATTGGGGGGTTGAATTGGCAAATACAAAGGCTGAATATCACACCAGGAATCTGTCTGTTAATCGAAATGGATCATGGAGTTAGGTTCAATTCAGGCAAAAGATAAGAGCTTTTGTGAAATCATTCTCTCTTGACTTGCCTTCGCGTCCTTCATATAAGGGAACTTGCAGGGTTTCCGGACTACCATTTCCCCCTCGTTCTTAATTCAAGACGCCGACAAGTGAGGTTCATTATGACCAATGGTAAAAAGTCTGCATTCTTCTTGTTCTTGAGCCTGCTTCTTTTTGTCTCCTGCCGCAGATCCGAACAACCAGCCATTATTCTCAATGAGCAGGAGTATTTCTCGGCTCCCGGTTTTTCCTTTCTGACTTTCCAAAATAATTATCAGGTAGGCTTCCAGGGCGGCCTGCAGATGATCCAGAACGATGAAAGGATTCTGGACACAGGAGACTTTTTCCTGTTGCCCAAAGCAGGCAATAGTACAGCAAAGTTGAAAATCCTCCGGCGCGTTGTGGATCGACAGCATTCAACGGTAACTCTCTACGGCCAAGTCGAAGGCTGGGGTCTGGGTTATCAACTGGTTTGCCGTACTGATGGCCAGCGGATCTTTGTAAGCCTGAGGTTAGATCAACCTCTGGATTGGACCCGAGTCCAGCAAGCCGGGTTCCGGATTTACCTATATCCCGGCGCGTATTTCTCGAAGTCTTATCAGAGCGAAACAACTGCCGGCATCTTCCAGCGCCAGTTCCCGGGCAAGGCGGAATTGCTGACTTCGGCCAAGGCCGTGAAAGTAGCTCAAGAAGACCGTCTACTTGCCGTCAGTTTCTTCAGCCAGAACAGCCCCCTCAGCCTGCTGGATAACCGTCAGCAGGAGCCGGACCCCTGGTTCTCGGTCGTGGTTCCGCTTCGTCCCGGATCGAATGAGAGCGAAGTCAGCCTGGAAATCATTCCAACAATCCAAAGGGGGTGGAGGCGTCCGCCCGTAATAGGAATCTCACAGGTGGGCTATCATCCCAACCAGCCCAAACGGATCGTGCTGGAGTTAGACCCTCAGGATTCCATCCAGGAACCCGTCAGAATCTTGAGGCTCGATTTCAGTGGCGAGAGAAAGCCCCTCTGGTCCGCAAATCCAAAGAACGTGGGGCGCTTCCTGCGCTATCAGTACGCAGTCGCAGATTTCAGCGAGGTCCACCAGCCTGGCCTGTACTGGGCCGAGTTCCGTGGCAGGACCGCAGGCCCCTTCCGCATCGATGCCGCCATCTTTCAGGAGCCCTGGCGGCCCACGCTGGAGTACTTTCTACCGGTGCAAATGTGTCATGTGGCGGTGAAGGAAGGGAACCGCACCTGGCATGGACCTTGTCACCTGGATGATGCTCTTCAAGCACCCGCCGGCAAACAACACTTCGATGGTTACCAGCAGGGAGAGCGTGAGACCCCTTTTGCTGACAACCAGCACATCAACGGGTTGAGCTGGGGAGGCTGGCACGACGCCGGGGACCACGACTTGCCGGCCGGCAGCATCGCTATGACCGGGCTGGCCCTGGTTTTGGCTCAAGAGGAGTTTCGCCCTGATGTAGACGAGACTTCGATCCGGCGTGCCGCCCGTGAAGTGCTGCTTCATGTTCCGGACGGTCGTTCTGATCTTCTCCAGCAAATCGAGTTCGGGGCAGAAAGTCTATTGGCGTCCTTTCGCATTGCCGGGCATATCTTTCCGGGGATTATCGAAACCACTGGTCTGGCCTATGGCCATATGGGCGACCCGATCAACATCACCGATAACCAGGTTTATGATCCAAAACTAAAACCGGGCGAGGTGGCAGGCGAACGGTCCGGGAAGTTTGACGACCGATGGGTATTCACCAACCGGAACACGGGGCTTCAGTATCAGGTGTCGCAGACCCTGGCAGCCAGCAGCCGTGTCCTTCGCGGCTTCAACGATGCCCTGGCCGAGGAGTGTCTCAAGGCGGCCCAGCGGCTGTGGGATTACGAGCAGACGCATTCCCCGATTTACTCCCCCAATTCTTACGTGCCTGGCGACAGTGGTTTCCGCAGTGAAGAGCTGTCCGCTGCGGGAGAACTGCTGATTACTACCGGAAAGGAATCCTACCGTCAGAGGTTGTTGGGTCTGCTGCCGACCCTCCGGTCGACGACCCCTGAGCAATTTGGACTGGGGCCGGGCTGGGTGCTGGTCCGGGCCCTGCCGCAAATGAAGGATCCGGAATTCCAGGGAACAGTTCACCAGTTGGCCGAAGGATGGAAGAAGGTCGAGGACACCATGGCCGCATCCAACCCTTACGGCGTGCCTTACAGCCGTGAGGTGACCACGCCGAGTTGGGCCATCGAGGGCCGCACCGAAGTGGGTTCAGACTTTGTGTGGGGGCGTGGTTGGGAGTTGCAGCAGAAGGCCTTCCAGCATTACTACTTCCAGAAACACATGCCGGAGCTTTTTAGCCGGGATCTGCTTTTCAATGTGGTCAACTTTGTATTGGGTTGCCACCCCGCCACCAAC
Source organism: Terriglobia bacterium (assembly GCA_041484625.1). Taxonomy (GTDB): domain Bacteria; phylum Acidobacteriota; class Terriglobia; order Versatilivoradales; family Versatilivoraceae; genus JBGPHY01. Next base: position 12,887 of record JBGPHY010000004.1, read on the forward strand.
GAGAGCTTTGTCTCAGGTGTGGGGACATACTCGGCGCCAATGGCATACGGCTACAATCGGGCCGACTGGTCGGGCATTCCGGGCGGAATCTTCTCCGGTAGCTCTCTCATCAAGCCGGACTTCATGGAACTGAAAGAGTTCCCATTTCTCTGGTATCAGAGAGAGTATGTGATCGGCGGGGCAGCGACTTACATCTTTGATGTCCTGGCGGCAGACCGCTGGCTCAGCCAGTAGGGGAAGCGGGATTGGATCTTGACCCGGGGACCTCATACTCCACGGTGGTACGGTGCTCGTCCAGGCTACTGACGGTGTCCCCGCCGGGACTCGATTCATTGGCCGTGTTTCCCTGCCCTGAGAGCCTCTCTCAGGACCGGTTCCATGGCATCTGCCATGCGTAGAAAACCTAAATCCGTGGGATGGGTTCCATCTACCGTAGCTTCCCCGTCTGAGCCCAGTAGTTGATCCCCCCGCAGGTAGAAAACCTTCTTGAAACCATCCCCCAGCAACTGATGGTAAGCCTTCTGGAGCTCGCCGTTCTTGGAAGTATAGCTCTCTCGGCGGGAAGCCAGGTAACCGGCGTCCTGGTAGACAATGTTTTCGACCAGGACGATCGGCGTCTCAGGTCGGGCCTGCCGGAGAATCTTGACAAACGGGATTGTGCGATCTGTTACTTGACTCGTGTTCATGTTAGGCAGGCAGTCGATAACGTAAAGGGCAGGATCGAGTTCAGCCATAAACCGGCCGACCTCCAGTTCCATTGGCCCGTTTCCGGAAAATCCCAGGTTGATGATAGCCCGATCCAGCCGCCTTCCCAAAATTGCCGTGTAGGCCATCCCGGGCCGCGAGGCGCACCCTCCCTGAGTGATCGAGGTGCCGTATACGACGATCGGTTTACTGAGTTGCCCAGGCCGCACGGGAGCCTTGGCCAGGAAAGCTTCTCCTGCTATCCCCACCTGGACCGATTCCACCCCGTTATACAATGGCAGATAAAGCATGTACTCCCGTTGACCCGATGGCAAGTTGTCAATCAAGGTCTTTTCGTTAGTGGGGAATTGCGATGGCCGGCCCTGGGCCAGCCAGTGCCAGCCGCCGGACTCCTGCCTGACGTATAGGTCGAGGCCGCTGACCCCGGTGGCCGGCATGTGCTCCGAGGCCAGCCGCTCAGAACGCAACGTCCACCGAGCCTTAATCTTAGTCGCATCCGAGACGAACCGGGCATACAGTCCCGCTGACTGCTGTCCCAGGTCCCAAACCTCTTCCCGAACCACTCCCTTGGCACACGCCGGCAACCGATCATAAGGATGCTCGGTATCCGGCCAACCCTGACCTTCAATTCCCAGTTCACGGATGTCATACCACAGGGTCGGGTCACCGGAGCGGAGTGTCGCCTTCTGCTTGTCGATAAGGATCTGATTGGTTTTCTGAGTACCGACGTCTTCTCCATCACTTTGCTGCGTCGCAAAAACGATCGACACAGAAGACAACAGGATGATCCATTTCATTGAGTTCGTTGTCATGCCAGGAGTACCTCCCGGTGGCGTTGAAGAATGGAATTATTCAAGACTCATCGCGGTTAACCAGAAATGCGTACGACAAATTCAGGAGCGGCGTGGGATGGGGCTTCACCAGTAGAACCAGTAGGGAAGGATCCAGACCACGGCGTAAACACTAAACCAGAAGACCGGTTTCTGATACCACGGACGGACGGTTCCTTCGTCGTAGCTGGCAAGCAACCTTGGGGTCCAATGAAATGGCTGCCATTGTTCCAGTGCGGGCTGGGAGGTTTTCATTGAGACGAGGATGATGCATGGAACAATGAGCATCTGGGCGATGAAGGCCAGGTAGAGCCAATGGAGACTGAACCCGGCCAAGGAAGCCCCCACGGCCACCACAACTTGGATGACCGATCCTCCGATCAACCCGAACAGGGCTCCCTGATAATTGGTTCGTTTCCAGAGCAGCCCCATGAGGATGACGGTAATGAACGGAGTCGACAGAAACGTCACTCCCGTCTGGAAATAACGAAAGATGCCGCCCAAATGCTCAACCGCCGGAGCAATCAATGCTGCCATCACAAGGGCCGAGGCCGAGGCAATGCGTCCCACCCTGACCAATTGCCGCTCGCTGGCCTGACGGTTGATGAGCTTGTGGTACACATCCAGGCTGAAGATGGTGGCGGTGGAATTAGCCAGAGAACTGATTGCGGCCATCACGGCCGCAATGAACCCGGCCAGGATGATCCCTCGCAGGCCCCAGGGTGGAGCCAGGGTTTTCAGCGCAAAGGGGAATGCCGTGTCGGGATTAGCCAGCGGAGGAGCCACCTTCAGGACATGGATCCAATGGTAGACCACCACCCCAAGCAGACAGGTGACCAGGGGGCGGGCCAGATTGATGAACCCGGCAAAAATGATCCCCATGATCCCGTCCCAAGTCGAGCGGGCCCCCAGCACCCGCTGGATCATGACCTGATTAGTTGACTGGTAAAACAGGAAAACCCCTACGGACCCTACAATCATCCCCAGGAAAGGAGCCATGGGATCGTCCATGGGGTGATAGAGGTGGAAGCGTTCGGGATTGGCCTGAACGATGGCAGTCCATCCTCCCGGAGTCTTGCCAACGGCAATACAGAAGAGCAACACCCCGCCGCCAACCAGCAAGAGGCATTGGACAGCATCAGTGAACATGACCGAGCGTAACCCTCCCTTGACCGCATAGAGGCTTACCAGGATCACGGTCAGCCAGAGAACCACCAGGAAGGGCCAGCCGGTTAGTTCGGAAAAGGCCAGGCTTCCTCCATAGAGAATGGGTACCATGAACACCACTACGTAGGCAACCAGCATGGTCCAGCTATAAACATCTCCACAGCGCGGCCCAAAGCGACGGGTGAGCAGTTCGGGCACGGTGGCCACACGGTTCCTCAGGTAGACCGGGATGAAGAAGATCATGGTTAGCGCATAAACGGGGAGACACCAGAGTTCCCAGTTTGCAATTCCCAGGCCATTCCGATAGGTGGCCTCGACGGTCCCGACGATCTGTTCGCTGGAGACACTGGTGGATACAAAGGCAGCCCCGATCAGGTACCAGGGGAGTCTCCCCGATGCCAGGAAATAGCCACGAGCCGTCTTTTCCTGATGGCGGGCAGCCCAAAGGCCAATCCCTACTACCAGCACGAGAGAACCAACAATGATGGCGACGTCCAGGCTGTTCAGTAGTCCCATAATTTGTACCTTGCTGAAAAGACCGTCTCTCTATTCACCGATGCTTCGTGAATGGATAACCATGAATGTCCTTCTCCTCGACGTCCTCGTAATGGAGATCGAAACGGTTGAGGGTAACGAAGAGAACGCGGAAGGGTCTACAGCTGAAATTCCTGGTGCACTTAAGTTCCAGGAGACAACTCCTGCCGAACCATGGCGATGACTTCTCGTGCAGCCTGCTCAATCTGCTCCTGGCCCCATTCCGCACAGCTGTGATAACGCGGGTCTTGCTCTTCCCGCAGAGAATGGTCGGGGGTCGGGACACAATCAAAGGTCTCTCCGTCGACGATGGCGTAATCCATATTTTTCAATTTTCCTTCCGGGGGAAGCCTGGAAAGATCCACACAGTCCGGCCAAGTGGCCGCCAGCATGGAAGTTTCTTCGGAAGCGGCATGGCCGATGGACCCGGCGACCAGGGAGTGAGGAAAGCCTGGATAGACCCACATGACGCGCTTGCCGAAGCTGCTGGCTGCGTTGAACTCCGCACAGAGCCGGTCAAGCGTTCCCCGCTGGTTATCGGCCCCATGGCCGTTGACTATCAACACCTGCTGGAACCGCATCCTTCCCAGCAGGATATTGAGGATCTCCCTGACCACCAGCGCAAAGACCTCCTCGCGGAAGTAGGCACTGGCGACAGAATTCCCGGGAAAGTCCATGCCTTCAATGAAGGCTTCACGAGGAAAACCAAGGGATTCCAGCATATTGGGATTCCGCTCCCGCTCGGTGCCGATAAATAGCGGGGGGTAGTATGGACATTCAAGTTCTCGGGCGATTCGCCGGGCAAAGGCATGGGCCAGCAGGTTGTCACACCCCATGGCCAGATGCGGGCCATGCCACTCGACCGGCGCAATAGGCAGAATGACCAAGCCGTGACGATCTCGTGCGGCTGCTACTTCGTCTGGAAACAAATGAGCCATGTTCCAGTCGCCGTCGTCGATCGGACGACGAACCTTCGGCAATTCGACTCTGCTCACCATGTTTCTCCTTTCATTACGCCCCTGATGTCGGAGCGGCGGCGCGGTTCCACGACCAGGTAGTGAACGCGAAGATCCTGGTTGTCGCCCTCGGGTCACTACAGGGCAGACTACAAGACAGGATGACAGTCCGTGAGGCAGGAGAAGCTTATCCAATTTTCGGCCATGAGGAAAGGCCAGGATTGTGCTTGAGTGATTGGCCTCTCGATTCCAGAACGAAGCTTCCTATTGGCGGGTTTACGGCTTGACTCGGCTTTGATCTGTCCATAATATGCCTTTATGGAGAATTTTCTGCCTCTATTCCCTCTGAACCTGGTTCTGTTCCCACAAATGGTCTTACCTCTCCATATTTTCGAAGAGCGCTACAAGGAGATGACTGGAGAATGCCTGCGCGAAGCGGAACCATTCGGAGTCGTTTTCACTCACGAAGAAGAGGTCGAGAGAGTCGGTTGTACGGCTCTGATTACCAAGGTCGCCAAGGAATACGACGATGGTCGGATGGACATCGTCGCAGTCGGCATCAGCCGGTTCGAAGTGGTGTTATTTGACAGCGAGAAATCCTACCTACGCGGAATCACAGAATCGTACGATGACAGGGAACCACCCCTGCTGCCGGATGATGATGAAACAGGAAAACTGCTGGTGTTATTCAAGGAATTCTGCCGGCTATTGAACCAAGCAGAAGCGGCCGAAAGAATCGAATCCGACCAGACTCCGGAAAGCCTGGCATTCCGAATGCTTTCCAAGCTGAATGTGAGCAATGACCTGAAGCAGAAAATCCTCGTGACCCGTTCCGAAAAAGAGAGAGTCGTCACTCTCTTGAGTTACTTTGAGCTTCTAATCCCCAGACTCCAGTTTGCAGAACATGCCGCTAAGCGCTCCCGTTTCAACGGGAACATCGCACGACCCAACGGCCATTCATGAATGCTCACCGCTGATGAAAATGGCCGTGGTAGTCGCGATTGATTCGCCTATTGAATCAATCGTAGGCATTTCAAAAGGTCACAGATGCCCACGGTTACTGCCAGGAGCGCAGTAACCGTGGCTACTCCAACTCGAATCTCCTAAAAGGTCCAATTTCAAACCACGCAACTCAGTAATCGGAGGGCTAGAACCGACGTTTTCCCCCTCCGCCACCGCCACGTCCCCCGCTGTGGCCTCTCCCGCCACCGCCACCGCCGGGACGACGCGGCGGCCCGCCGCCAAACGGGCGGCTTCCGTCGCGACTCTGAGTTCGTTGGGGCCTGGCCTCATTGACGACTAGCGGTCTCCCCCCGAGGGACTGGCCGTTCAAATCCTGAATGGCTTTTTGCACATCGGCCCCCCCTTCCAGTTCCACAAAAGCGAAACCCCTCGGCTGTCCCGTGTCCATATCACGAACCAGCTTGACACCCTCCACCCGGACGTTGGCTGTCTGGAACAGTTCTTCCAGCATGGCTTCGGTTGCATTCCAGGGCAGGTTACCCACATAGAGTTTTGACATACACTCCTACCTTGACTTGTCTCTCATCCGATCCCTGAAAAACTCACCAGCAGAAATGAGGGTTCCGCGAGTGTGGGGAAAAGGTCCTTCTCCAGGCAAGACTCGCAGTCCGGCAGTCCGATAGAAGGTGCCTTGTTACAATTGGCGCTTTCCAGTCTTTGCAATCATTCCAGATTCAATAGTCGAGAAGTCTGTGGGTTCCTGGACCGGGTAGCCTGGCAATCATTAACAAAGCCTGAACCTAACGCCACACTATACCCTTTCTCGGGGAGACCAGCAATCTCTTTCTTGGCATTAAACATCGCACAGGGCAGCCGCTTCCCGAAGCGAGGTTAAGGGATCTCGAGTAGGAACAAATTCGTGGGCTACAAAACCCTTATAACCGGTGGCCGCAATGGCAGCACAAACGGCTGAATAATTCAGTTCCTGGGAACTGTCGATTTCATGACGCCCGGGATTTCCTCCCGTGTGGTAATGCCCCAGCCACTGGTGATTATCCCGAATGTTCGAATAACATCACCTTCCATAATCTGCATGTGGTAAATGTCGTAGAGCAACTTGATTCGCGGGGAACCCACTGCCTTGACTATCTCCACGCCAAACGAAGTCCGGTCACCCTGGTAGTCTTTGTGATCCACCTTGCTATTGAGCAATTCCACGCAAATTGTTACACACTGGTCCTCTGCCACTTTTTTCACTCGGTTGAGGCCGGCGACACAGTTCGCAATGGCTTCGGCGTCACTCATGCCGTGACGATTCCCGAAGAATGTGATCACGTTGGGGACTCCCGCTTTGGCTGCCTGGGGAACGCCCTGTTCCAGGCTTTTCACGATCTTGTCATGATTGGCTTTCACGTTCAGCCCATCAGCAATGGTACCAGCTTCCACGTAACCCATGCTGCACACTAATCCATACTGCTTAACCGTTCCCCAGTCATTCTTCCCCAGAAGGTCAATACCTTTCAATCCCATGTCGGCTACGGCCCGGCAGAAATCCGGGAATGGGATCTTCTCGAATGGCCAGCGAGACACAGACTGCTTAAGCCGTCCCTTGGTGACCACCCGGCCTGTAGCTCCGCCCGCAGCAAAGCCGAGCTGGGACATGAGCATCGAGGAAAGTGTCGCCAGCCCCGCCCCAAGGATGACATCGCGCCTGGAAATATCCGTCATTGCCTTCTTCTCCTTTTACTTGATTTCAATCAGAAAGATGCCGTGGCCCACCCCGGCAGGCTCATCGTTACGGGCCGACTGAAAGGCGATCCATTTGCCATCCGGACTGACCACCGGATTGGAAGCCTTGTAGCCTTCGTAATCCCCCCAGCGAGTGACCCGCCGGAAGTCCTGGATGTCCGGCCCCAAACGAAGCTTCCACAGGTCAATGTACCGGGAGTCCTGTCGCTCGGGGCCACCCTGGTCGCGACTGGACTCGACCAGCAAAAATTCTCCATCCGGGTAGATCCCCTCTGCCTCGTTATACTCCCCTTCCAGCTTTCGGTACTGGGTGACCCTGCCACTGCTCAGCTCCACCCCGAAGACATCGGCAAAATGCGACCGATAGCAGGTGTAAATGAGTTCCTGGTCGTCCCGCCGAAAGTCCTGGGCCTCTAGGGTGCACTGCGGGGCCCGGGCCCTGAGGATTTCTTTGGTGTTCCTCAGTTCCGGAACACCGTTGGAATAGGCAACATCCGCAGTGAAAAGGGCCGACTCGTCTTTTGCCAAACGCTTGGGATATTGATCTGAAGTGTTGGCCCAGGCGATTTTCAGCCGTTGCCGAGAAATGGCCACACCTTCCGAAATCTTGTGACTCAGGGAGACAGGAGGAGTCTTGGCATCCGACGGCATGACCCACATTTCCTGGTCTCGCGCCCGGGTAACAGGAATGTCGGTAAAGGTCCGGGCGCCAATCAGGAAGAAATCCCCGTTGGGCAGGTACTGGACCCTCAGGAATCCCCGGTGTTGGAAATGCCCTGTCAGCAGCCGGGTCAGCCGGGTCTTCAGGTCTATCTCGAAAGCATCTCCAAAACTCTTCCCCATAAACGCAATTCGTTTCCCATCCGGCGACCATGAAGCCCTCTCACCAAAACCGGTCAATTGAAAAAAACCCGGCGGCAACTCCTTTTCAGGACTCCCCGGTTTCTTGTCCTGCCCGCAGGCGGGCGAGTTTGGTAGTAACATCCACGCTGCTGCCAGCAGGAGAAATCTGCCGGAGGACCTGACTCTTGAAGAGGTGCACATAAACATGGAATACGACTCCATGAAGAAGAACTGAATCGGGCAACCGGGTCCATTTTAGGAACAAAACCAAGTTAAATGTCAAGCAAACTGAAATCAGCGACTCGACAGTTCGGCAGGACTATGGATAGAATGGGCAAACCATCTGGAGTGGCGGGATCACTCCCATCCAGGAGAATACCTCGTGAATCACAACCGAATCACCCGAAGATCCTTTGCCAGGAGTATGATGCTGGCAAGCGTGGGGTTCAGGGCGTTACGAGCCAGCGGTGGGGCTTTGGCCTCGCCCCATACCAAGAACCCCGGAGAGACTCCGGTATCCCTTCAGCTCTATACCGTACGAACCCTCACTGAGAAGGACTTTGCCGGGACGCTGGCCAAGGTGGCCCAGATCGGCTATGACGCCGTGGAACTGGGCGGGTTCGGGGGCCTTTCCAGCAAGGAGCTCAAAAAGCTGCTCGAGGATCTGGGACTGCAATGTTCAGGGTCCCACGAACCCTTCGAGCGACTTCAAGGTGCTTTGCCTCAAGTTATCCAGGATAATCAGGAAATCGGAAATTCGTACGTGATCTGCCCATACATGCCGGAGAGTTTTCAAGCCAGGGGGCTTGACGGTTTCAAGGAGTTTGGTCACAAGCTAGCGGAGGTGGGCGCTGCTCTGAAAAATGCCAACCTGCAGCTCTGCTATCACAACCACGACTTTGAGTTCAAAACGGTGGGTGGAAAATACCTCTTGGACTCCCTCTTTGCGGAGGTGGACCCGGGCCTCCTGAAGGCTGAGGTCGATGTGTTCTGGGTTCTGCACGGGGGCGAGGATCCCGTTGCCCACTTGCGCAAATATTCCGGCCGCGTCCCGCTGCTTCACATCAAAGACATGACCAGAGACGATCGGCGAACCTTTGCTCCGGTCGGCACCGGGCGCCTGGACCTTGCAGGAATCGTGAAAGCAGCTCGAGCCGATGGAGCTGTGTGGTTTGTTATTGAGCAAGATGAGACTGAACAACCCGTGCTAGAGGCCATTGCCATTAGTCTCAGGAATTTCCGCCGAATCCTGAATGCTTAGCGAGATCTGTTCTCAGAATCGATTGACAAAGGAGATGCGCCATGGATATCCACCCGACCTACGATGACGTCAACCTGATCCTGAGGCTCTATGAACTCAGGCGTGAGGAGAAACTGCGCAAGGCCCGGGAGTGGTTTGGCTTTTTCTTCAAGGCCCGTTCCCTGGATGACTTCAATCGTTTGTGCCCTCCAGGGTCAGATGAAAACACCTATTATCGGATGGTGACAAGTTACTGGGAGATGGCCGCCTCCTTTGTCACCGGAGGGGTGCTGAATGAGAGACTGTTCTTCCAGAGCGGCCGCGAACTGCTTTATGTCTGGGAGAAGATTCGCGACCTGGTCCCTCTGTCCCGGGAGGCGTCCAAGGACAACAACATCCTGAAGAACGTGGAGACAGTGGCCCAGTTATTCATCAAGTGGATGGAGTCCCAGTCTCCCGGAAGTTATGCCGCCTTCTCTGCCCGCGTCCGAGGGAGTTGAAGAATGGAACTCTGTCTGCCTCGTTCCAGACCTCCTATTTACCACCGGCCTTGATCGCATAATAGTATCCGTCGTTCATTTCTTCGAGAACGGAGAGAAATTCCAGAAGAGAGACTTCCATGAAAAGCTACCGCAAGGAATTGTGGTTTGAAGTACCGAGTCGAAGAGGATTCGTCAATATCACTCCCCAGATCGATACCTGTCTGGCCGAAAGTGGCATCCGGGAAGGGCTGGCTCTGGTCAACGCCATGCACATTACCGCCTCGGTCTTTATTAACGATGACGAGTCCGGCCTGCACCAGGACTACGAAAAATGGCTGGAAAAAATGGCCCCCCATGATCCCGTCTCCCAGTATCGGCACAACTTGACAGGTGAGGATAATGCCGATGCCCACATGAAGCGGCAGGTCATGGGGCGGGAGGTTGTGGTGGCCGTCACTAGTGGCAGGCTGGATTTTGGTCCCTGGGAGCAGATCTTCTATGGAGAGTTCGACGGGCGACGACGAAAGCGAGTGCTGGTGAAAATCATTGGGGAGTAATGAAAAGGATCAGCCCTGGAGGCGACGGGCCCAGGACAAGCTCTTTCATGGAATCTTCGTGAGGTGGAGCGGCAGGATCCAGACGTTGCGGTATCGGACTTGGCCGCCGTGGTTTTGAAGCAGGATGGGCCCGACCTTGGGAACAGGACCTTCCATTCCTGCGCGGGTGAAGTCCTTAAGGATTTCAATGTTGTCGTGAATCAGGATGCCATTGTGATAAACAGTGATGCGTGGGCGTTCCACCACCTTCCCGCCGTTGTCTAGTCTGGGTCCACGAAACGTGACATCGTATGTTTGCCATTGTCCGGCAGGCTTGCAGGCATTAATGTCGGGTTCCTTCTGCTCGTAAATGGAGCCGCACATTCCGTTGGCATAAGTCTCGTTATTAAAGGAGTCCAAGACCTGGATTTCATAGCGGCCATGCATGTAAACACCGCTGTTCCCTCGCTCCTGACTCTTCAGGTTGGGAGGCAGCACCGGGATGTTGAATTCCACGTGTAATTGAAAATCTCCAAAATCCTCCCGGGTGATTAAGTCGGGAGTGTTGGGGGCAACCTCCATGGCGCCGTCCACCAGTGTCCAGTGGGCTGTTTCCCCCGTTTCACGATGCTTCCAGAGCGAGAGGTTCTTGCCGTCGAATAGAATGATAGCGCCCTGAGGGGGTTTAGCCATGAGTTGAGGATCTTTGTAGCGCTCGGCGGAATTGCCCGATAAAACTAATCCAATCAGCCCAAGGCCAGCGACACCAAGACCGGTAGGGAATGATGAGTGCTTGAATTTCACCGCAGTATTCTCCTCTCCTGAATGGTCCGAATCCGGATGTTACGGAAGGCCACCGGGCCGTGATCCCCTTGCAGCATCAACGGCCCTCGTGATGCCTCCGGAACCTCCATCGAGGCTCGGGTGGGCCCATTGACTTCGAGGTTTTCATGAACGACGACCCCGTTATGGATCACCTTGAGGAAACGGGCATTTTCAATCTTCTTCCCGGCGCTATCAAAGCGAGGGGCCCGGAATCGAACATCGAAAGTCTGCCACTCTCCCGGCGCTTTGCTGGCATTGACCCGCGGCGGGGCTCCGCCCTCATTTTGCTCGTTGATCCAGCGAGCATAGATTCCGCCACAGTCACCGAAAGCCAGGTCCTTCTTACCGAAGCTGTCCAGGATCTGGATCTCGTAGAGTCCCATGAAGTACACGCCGGAGTTGGAGTTTTTCGAAACCAGGAATTCGATATGGGCCTCCACATCTCCGTGCTTGGTGTCTGAAACCAGATTGACCGTGTTTCCCCTCTCGCCGTTGACAATGGTCCCTCTGCCCGGCTCAATCAGGAAGAAGTGCTCATCCTGGGGGTGCAACTTCACTGCGGCCGCAGTCCTCCACTGGTTGGCTTGACCGGGGCTAAGAGGATGCCACCCCTTCAAGCTTGCACCATCCAGCAGGATCTGCCATCCGTCTGAACCTGCTTGGCGCGGCGGGGTCGTCCGGGCGGACAGGGTCGCCAGGATCATGAACACCAGGAAAGCCGCGAGGAATGGAATCGCGAAAACGGTTCGAAGCTTCATATCATTGTGACCATTTCGTTGGCTGTCGGTCCCAGCGGTGCAGCCGAAGTTTTGCGTGCAAATCCGATGGCAAGGAGCCAGCATCACTACAAGCCATGTTGGAATCCACGTGCCTCAATCTTCGCATCCCGGGAATGATGGTGCTCACATTGGAATTGTTCAAAATGAAGCGCAAGGCCATTTCCGGCAGGGTCATTCCGACAGGCAGCAGCAGTCTGAGAGCCTCGGCGCGGTCCACGCAGGCATTGAGGTTTTCCTGAACAAAGTAGGTATTCCGCCAGTCTCCCCGGGGCCAGCGGCTCTCTTTAGTCAAGGTGCCGGTCAGTGTCCCCTCGTCAAAGGGAACCCGGGCAATGACGGCCACATCCATGGCCTGGCAGGCCGGGAAGAGTTCGTCCTCGGGGTTCTGGTCGAAAATGTTGTAGATCACCTGGACAGTGTCAACCAGTCCGCTGCGAACTGCTTTGACGCCATTCCAGGGTTCCCAACGGTTGATACTAATACCCACAGCCCGGATCAGTCCCTGGCGTCGGAGGTCTTCCATGGTCCTGGTCCAGCGGTCATCCTCCAGCCAGCCGTCCTCCCAAACATGAAACTGCATCAGGTCGAACGCCGGCAGGCCCGAGTTCTCCAGGCTCTTGTGCACATACTCGCGGATGTGACCCGGAGGAAAGCAATCGTCCAGCGTGAATTCACGGCGGCTGGGCCACTTGAGGTTCTTGGGTGGAATTTTTGAGGCCGTATAGAGTTTCTTCCCTGGATTGGCCCGAAGGGTCTCCCCCAGCAACTTTTCGCTGTGTCCTGAACCGTACGCCTAAGCCGTATCGAAGAAATTGCAGCCCAGGTCGACAGCCCGCTGCAAGGAAGACAGGGATTCCTGGTCTTCAGAGCCCGTCCAACCAGCCAGACCCCACATCCCGTAGCCAATCTCGCATACTTCCCATCCGGTCTTTCCAAATCGGCAGTATTTCATAAGCTCCTTTCATCCGTCACGTATGATTTCGATCCTCTCCAAGTCAGTGAGGTCTGACATCAGCGCCCAAGAAGAACTGCGAATCCGGCTTTCCCCAGAGTGTAGAGAACCCAGACCCCGACCACCAGGGGGAAGGTCTTCTGGATGCGGGTCTTGGGGCTGGTCTCGGCAAATCCACAGGACAGCAGGTACAAGAACCAGAAGCTCAAAACATCCAGGGAAGACATAAGGCTGTAAAAGAATTTGCCGGTCTCGGCCGGATCCAGGAAGAAACCTACATTCGTGGCGATCGGGTTCCTCAAATCAAAATTGGCGAAGTCTTTCGTTGCATACACGGTCACCAGAGTCAAGGCGGTCGCCACCAGGGAGTAGCCGAACAAGGAGTGGGCGGAAACGGAAAAGGCGCGCTTGAAAGTGGTGTCCACGCCGGCCAGCATGAGCGCCAGCAGGAAGACACCGGCCACCAGCGCCAGCACGATGGGAAACTGGATGAGCGGCGCCACGTAAATCATGCCCTTTGCAAAACTGCTTTCCTCAGTCTTCTGAGCGATCTCCTCGGCCTGGGGATTGCCCTGCATTGCAGAACGCATGAGATTAACGAATCCCATCCGGTTGACTGTTATTATGGTCGACCCCAGGATCAAAATCATGCAGGCCGCCAGCGGCACCAACCAACGAGGGTTCTTACTAAGCGCACGGAATGCTGCCTGTGGTTGATAGATCACTCCAAATAAGAGGGCCAAGCCGCCCAGGCCCCCAGGTTCAGATGAAGGACCGGCCGAAGCCGACTCCGGCGAAGCGGGTTGATTGTCAACAGGGACATTCATGTGGGCTCCTTTTTGTTATTGAGATGGTTGTCAGGACAAGCATGGCGGGATTGCCGGGCTCCACCTTGCCAGCCCTGCCTGGCCCGAGGGAGCTGGCAAAAGCATAGGTCAGGAAACTTGAAATGTCAAAATGATGCTGCAGTTTTTCTGGTCAAGGCCGCCTGGGACCGTATAATCTATGTGGAAAGAACGCTGAGGGCGAGACAAGGATCCTCTCGCTTCGTTCGGAGGCTATCATGGCTAAGCGATCGACTTGGGTGGTCGGGATTATTCTCATCGTAGCGGTTCTCTTCGCCGGATTCTTCAGCCTGGTGATGTACTGGCTGTTTCGGCCAGCCCGAGTGGAAGTCCGGCAAAATTCCGTGCTGGAGGTCAGCATCAGTGCTGAGTTCCCGGAACTGCCTCCGACCTCCCCCCTGGCACGCATATTCTCCGGTGATGGATTCAGCCTGATCGATCTGGAGCAGGTTTTGCGCAAAGCTGCGCGAGACCCCAGAATCAGCGCAGTTTCGTTGGAGATCCACCCGATAATCTCCAGTTGGGCACAGGTGGAAGAAATTCGGGGATTTGTTCAAGATTTTCGCAAGTCGAACAAAAAGGTAGTGGCGCGCCTGGCCCTGGACGCAGCCCAAGAGAAGGAACTTTACCTGGCATCAGCTGCAGAAGAGATTTACCTGAATCCGGACTCAGGACTGCTGATCAACGGGCTGGTGGCCGAGATCAACTTCTACAAGAAAATGATGGACAAACTGAAGATCCAACCCCAGTTCCTGCAGTTCAAGGAATTCAAGAGTGCGGAGGTTTATACTCGTGAGAAGATGACCCCGGAGATCCGCTCCATGCTGGAGGGCATTTTGAGCGACGTCCAGGAACGATTCATTAAGACCGTTGCGCAGGAGAGGAAAATCGGCGAGGCTCGGTTCCGGCAACTGGTGCAGATTGGCCTGATTCCAGCCTCTGTGGCCTTGAAGGAACACCTGGTGACGGGCCTGGGATACGAGGATGATGTTCGCTCAAGACTTCAGATCAACAAGCCCGCCGGCAGCGGGGAATACCGCTCTATTGATGCCAGTGCCTATCTCCGGGCAATAGAGGCCGGGTACCACCGGACCGCCAGGACCCGGGTGGCGTTGTTGGGTGGAGTGGGAGCAATCACTTCAGGGGGTGGAGATGAAGTCTGGGAAAGCTTCATCGGAGGGGAGACGCTCTCGGCCCGCTTGCGGACCATTCGCGAAGACAAGTCGATCAAGGGTGTCCTGTTCCGCGTGGACAGCCCGGGAGGATCGGCCGTGGGCTCCGACAAGATCTGGCGGGAAGTTCGGTTGCTGGAAAAGGCCGGTAAGCCTGTCGTAGTGAGCATGTCAGGCGTTGCCGGATCTGGGGGATATTACATCGCCATGGGGGCACGGAAGATCGTCGCTCAGCCGTCGACCATCACCGGTTCCATCGGTGTCATTTTCGGCAAATTCAACATCCGCGGACTCTATGAGAACTGGCTGGGTATAACAACTGATCAGGTAAAGATGGCCGAGAACGCCGACCTCTTCTCCGCCACGACTTCCCTCTCCGAATCGCAAATGGCCTTGATCCGGAGTTGGATCCAGGAGACTTACGACAACTTCGTGCGGAAGGCTGCGGAAGGCCGGGGCATGCCTTTCGACCGACTGGAGTCGATGGCTCATGGGCGCATTTACACTGGGAACCAGGCCAGACAACTGAAGTTGGTTGACGAAGTGGGAGGCTTCCGCACCGCGGTGAGTCTGCTTAAGAAAGAACTCAGGGTTCCCGAAAATGAGGAGATCGAGATGGTCCTCTATCCCCGTCCCAAGAGCCTCTGGGAGAGCCTGATGGAAGGGGACCTTTTCCGTACCCAGGGCTCCGCCGCTTCGCTGGAACGCCTCATTCGTTCAACTCTGCGCAGCCTGGAAGTGCCGGCCCCTTGGCTGTTGGCGCCGTCCCTTGAGATCCATTGAGCACGGTCTTAGTCAGGTTGAGTGGTCAATTCATATCTTGACAATGTTGAATAACCGAAAAAAAACTTGCGTCATTGTCGGCGCAGGGCTGGCCGGCGCAGCTACCGCTTACCACCTCACTCGGCTGGGCATGGAACGAGTCTTGATCCTTGAACAGGAATCGATGGCCGGCATTCATTCCTCCGGCCGGAATGCCGCCATGATCCGGCAGGTGGTTTCTGATCCAGCCATCGCTTTGCTCGCCCGGGAAGGGGCGGCATTCCTCAGGCGATTTCCGGAGGACTGGCCGATCCTGACCGCACTAAAACAGAATGGTTCGTTTCTGCTCAGCACCAAGGAGGTCCCTCTCCCAACCGCTGAGGCATCAGAGGGGCTGGAATTACAGGTGGAATGGAAGCCGATTGAGCAGATTGTCCGCCAGGTTCCCGTGCTGGAAGGCACTCCAGCCCGAGGGGGAGTGTGGTGCCCCACCGATGGAGTCGTTGACATTCATGGCCTCCTGCAGGGCTTTTTACGCTCGGCCACAGCGCGAGGCGCAGAACTCCGACTCTCGAGTAAAGTTCAGCAAGTGATCGTGCGTGGGAAAAGGATCAATGCCGTTCAGACAGGGACCGAGGAAATCCCTTGTGAGATAGTAATTAATGCCGGTGGGGCTTGGGCCTGCGAAATCGCTCAACTGGCCGGCGCCGCGAAGATTCCTCTTGTCCCCTATCGGCGGCACATTTTCGTGACAGAAGCCCTGAAGTGGGCCAATCCCGAGTGGCCAATTATCTGGGACATCTCACATGAAATCTACTTTCGGCCCGAATCGGGGGGCCTGCTGTTGAGCCCCTGCGATGAGACTTCTGATCGGCCGGGATTACCTCCTACCGATGTTTCGGCAGGGGAACTCCTGGCTGAAAAAGTCAGCCGGTGTTTTCCTCAAATGCCGGACCTCCCCATTCAAAATTCCTGGGCCGGACTCCGCACCATGGCGCCCGATCGGCGTTTTGTGATCGGATGGGACCCTTCTGTCCTGGGTTTCTTCTGGATGGCGGGGTTGGGAGGACACGGAGTCACGGTAAGTTCTGCTGCCGGGCGATTAGCCGCTGAAATGATTCTTCAGGAAGTCTCTCCCATCGAGCAGCTACCCTTCGCACCCGCGCGGTATAGATCTTAAAAAAAGTACCCTCCTGCAAATTTACAGAACCGGACCGGGTGGCTTCGACATGGCAACTCCTGCGGGGTTCGCGGTTCGCCATCAAACATGCCCCCTCGTTCTCATCGACCGGGCCCTGAAGCTCGGAACACCACCAAATTGTGAAGGACGGGAAGACATCACTGCTTATCTGAGCTCAGTGCCTTCATGAGTCGATACATGAACTCCACTCCGTCATAGAATTCTGTCACACCAATTCGCTCATCCCGGCCGTGGGCGCGTGTGTCGTCGACATCTGCGAAGGTTCCAGACACCCCATAAACGGGCACCCCAGCCCGTCGAAGGTGAACGCCGTCGCTGGCACCCGTCGAAATGACGGGAGCAACTATTACGCCGGGCCACATTTCACGGGAGATCTGCTCGGCCGATTGCAGGACCTCCTGGTTAAGCGGCGTCAGCGGACTGGGGAGGGCGGAACTGAGGCGCGACACGGTGATTTCCTTGTCGGCCACCACCTGCTCCAAGATACGTTGGACGTCGTCCGGTGGATCTTCGGGCAAGAGCCTGCAATTCACAATGGCGCGAGCTGATTGCGGTAATGCATTCTCAGCATGACCTCCCATGAGTTGGGTCGCTACACAGGTAGAGCGCATCAGGGCATTATAGTAAGGAGATGACGCGGCCAATCGCGCTGCCACCTCGAGGTTCAGGGGACGCCGCACAACCGCCATCATATCTTTCGCGGTCTGGCCGGATTCTCGCGTAGCCATCTTTTCGAAGTAGTTGTGCGTGGTTTCGTTCCACTCTATGGGAAACTCGAATTGGGAAAGCCGCGTCAGGCCCTGGGCAAGACGGTAAATAGCATTGTCCTTGACGGGCAATGAACTGTGGCCACCTCGATTCTTCACCTCCAGTTGGAAGCTGACATACACTTTTTCCCCAGTCTGGAGCTCCAGAAGCACATGCCGGCCTTTGCGAATGACTCCTCCACCAGCGTCAGGATTGATGCAATATTCCGCATCGATAAGCTTGCGCTGATGGGCCAGGAGCCAGGCCACCCCGTTGGCATCGCCTCCGGTTTCCTCGTCGTCCGTGAGCGCTACAATCAGGTCTCGATCTGGCAGGAAGTTTTCTTTTCGCAGGCGAACGAGATTGGCGATCAACCCTACTCCCTCGTCTTTGATATCTGAAGTCCCGCGCCCGTAAAAATAACCATCGCGCTCCAAGAATCGAAAAGGATCAACCGACCAGTCTTCGGGCCGGGCCTCAACGACGTCAAGGTGAGCTATGAAAAGTAACGGTCGTTTGTTGCCGTTGCCGCGAAGCCGGGCAACAAGGTTGTGCTTGGTTGGCTGGGGGCCGAGTACTTGAATGTCTTGGGGAGGATATCCGGCGGCACGGAGACGCATAGCCATGGCTTCTGCAGCTTTCGTGATGCCCCTGTCATGGATGATGTTGATCTCGACGAGTTCACGGAAGATCTCGCGGGCCAGCTTCTGCGTTTCGGCTGACATAGAGGAGGGAGTCTGTAATGCCCAGAACTTGTCGACCTGCACAGCCGCTAGAATTGCAAGGAAGGCACACCAACCCAGCGTAGATTTGTGATTCTGAAAGTAGAGCATCTTTCGTCCCTAAAACTCCGAGTTTAAACAGAGAATGGCCGGCAAACACAAGTTTCTCCTCTGCAAGTGGGGGAGGCCATCAACAATCGAAGCAGCTTGTGGACGGCTAACCTGGCAATGTAACGGGGCTGACTTGGTCAAAGTCATTGGTTTTCAATCGGCAATAGTAAGTTCCCGGAGCAGTTCGGCACATATTCCACTCGGCCATGTGCACGCCCCTGTTCATGCGACCTTCCGCCAGCACGCCGATTCGCCCGCCAAGCGAATCATACAGTTCTACCGTGGCGTAGCCGTCTGTGGGAAGATTGTATTCGACCAATAGAGACGATGAACTGCCTACTGACCGGCGCTGCCCGAGCACCGTTATACCCGGTATTTGCTTGCCGGAAAGACACGCCGCCAGTTTCTCAGACGGATAGCTGAATGGCTCGTTACAGAGGTGGTATTTGGGCTCATCGGATTTCGGCATGTAAAGGGTGGTCAGCGGTGTGCGTGCCAGCTTTTCGAGAGGCGTGAGTCGCGGTCCATTGTCTTCCCACAAATACACCGGGATATTTCGGGGGTTAAGGGCGGTTGAGACTCCGCGCTCTCTGGCGATGTGGAACAGACCGAAGTTGCCGGGCTCATGCCCTCCCAGCCAGTGACCAATAATGTCGACTGTGAAGGCATCCTTGCCGAAAATGAGCGCGTTGGTCATGAAAATATCCGGTCCGCCGTTGGATGAAGGTCCATCGGTGAACCCGTTGCCGTTTTGTGCATAAACGCCTTCGATGATGTTCAGGCCCACAACAGGTCTGATAAGTGAATAGTTGTCGAGAGTACGCTGGATCCAACGCTCCATCCAAGGACCTTTTTCTGTATTCCAGCGTGGTAATCCCGTCCGTTCGTGCTTGGCATGAAGATCATCGATATGCTGTTGCCAATCCGGCTGAAAGTCTTGAATGATGGTTTTCACGGGCTGATTGCAGAATTGGATGTAAGGCGGGATGTTGGTCCCCTGCAAGTTCTTGACGCACAAGGTCAGCCCCATGGCGTGGGCTTTGAACTTTGACACATTAATCAAGTAACTGTCGGGGTAGTTAAATGGGCCCAGGTACTTGGTCAGTTTGAACACAACGCCGTCGGGGGATTCCTTCAAGGCGGGAGTCCTTGAATCGTTATCGGCATAGTGGACGCCAGTCCGTCGGGCCATCTCGCTATACCCAAGTCCCGGCTGGTCAACCATGAGACCATCACGGGCGTAGATATTCCCGGCTGGAATCCCCATCTGCTTCAGCCCTTCGATGAGACCTTCGACCACGAATGGGTCGGTGATGATGGCATGAGTGAGGCCAGTGGCCGAGGTTGCGGTGAGATTCGGCTTGATTGTGATCTTGTGCATCACAGGGATGCCGGGAGTTTCCCGCAAGGAAAAAACCTGTTCCGCAAATTTGTAGCCTTCTCTTTTCTTGCTGTCGGAGTCGTTCTTCAGCAAGACATTGGTTTTTCGGATGAACACAGCCTCAGGGTGGGCTTCAATGAAGGGGTGCAAGCCAAAGTAGGCCGGAACTACCTGGTCTCGTCCCAACAAGTTCATGGCAGGGGCGCCCAGCGACGTGACCCCACATCCGGCAATCATCCTCAGAAATGACCGTCTCTCCACTCGTATCCTTCTTCCGAAGCCAATTTTGTTACCATTTATTTTCTCATATTGGATTTTACTACTCAACAGCGTTTTTGTTCTCTGGTTCTTGATTGGCGTTTTTCAGTCGAATGACGTCCCAGCACAAGCCCCGAGTGTGTAAGAGGGCTCGCAGAATCGAAGAGCAAGCGCCGCATCCCCTGGTCGCGCGAATGGGACGAGCATGGATTCTGAGACCTGAATGGCATCTTCCGAGTGTCACACAAAACGGATGAATTTTTCCGTGAGCCCATGTATCCTAGCGCAATTATTCCCGCGTGATGCGGGAACGCTCCCTGGGCTGATTACTACCCTTCATGTGAAGAGAGGTGAAACCATGAAACGATATGTGCTCGTCAGGGTCTTGTCTGTCCTGTTAGCAGCGGCAAGTCTGGCGTTTGCCGCAACTACGGGAACAATTTGGGGGACTGTCAATGACCCTAGCGGCGCCGTGATTCCCCAGGCACATATCACCGTGTTGAACGAGGGAACCAACGAGAAACGCAACGTGGATTCGGGGCCAACTGGTAATTATGAATTCCTCCTGCTGCCCGTAGGGAACTACACATTACGGGTAGAGGATCCGAAATTCAGAACCTACGTTTTGCGCGGCATTCCGTTGTCAGTCAATCAAGTGGCGACTTTCAGCGTAACGCTTCAAATTGGCTCTGCCGAATCGACGGTCAATGTCGACGCGAATCCACTTGAGATCGATGTCGCTAACACCGCACTGGGCACCGTCATTGACAGCCGGCCAATCCGGGATTTGTCCCTCAACGGTCGCAACGTGTATCAGCTCATGGTATTGCAGCCCGGCACCAGTGTTCCTCACGGGGGAGGAGGGAATCCTGCAGTGGCGGGGGTCGGGCCGGCGGTATTCTCCAGCGGAGGTGGGCGTCTGACCATGAACAACTTCATGGTAGATGGCGGCGACACCAATGGGACCTATGCCAACGAAGCAACGGTCGAACTGATTCCTGACGCAGTAGAGGAATTCCGTGTCCTGACCAGCAGCTTCAATGCTGAGTCCGGGAGGAACGCCGCATCAATAGTCAACGTTATCTCGAAGTCGGGAACGAACCTGTGGCATGGCAATGCCTTCGAATTTTTCCGCAACGAGCGCCTCAACGCGAGGAATTTCTTCGAAATCGACAGAGCTCCGTTCAAGCTCAACCAGTTCGGTGGGACAGTGGGCGGTCCCCTCCATAAGGATAAGACATTTGTGTTCGGCAGCTTTCAGACCAGCCTGCGACGGCAGGGCGTTTCCGGGTCACCGCGCCGGGTATTCAATGACGCAGAACGGACAGGGGACTTCTCCGCGCGAAATCCGGACGGTTTTTCTGGCTCGCTCACGGATGACCTATGTTTTCCCAGGGACGTTGCCAACCCTACGAACTGTTATCCGGCGGGGACGCCTTATAGCACCATTTTCCCTGGGGCAGTTGTCCCTTCTTCCTTTTTTAGTCCTGTTTCCCAGAACATCATCACAAACTTCATCCCTCGCGCCAATTCCGGGGGCGACTACGTGGTAGCCACGCCCGTGCAACCCAACGATGATTACAAGTGGAATTTGAAGGTGGACCATGATCTGGGAGGAGGACACAAACTGGCGGGATTTTACTATTTCGATGATGTCATGGCCAACGATTTCAGCGTGGGGGAGGCCTCCCTTCCGGGTTTCCCGGTGATCACAGCAAAGAGATTCCAGCAACTCGGTCTGACAGATACCTGGATCATTAATCCAGCCACGGTCAATGAGTTCCGCGTTGGCTACCTGCGTAAGGGGGCAGGGCGTGAAAACACCCCCGGGCGGGTGATTCCGCTTGCCTCTCTGGGGTTTACTGGAATCACGCCTGGGGAGCCGGCTGAACTGCAGACCATGCCGGCGATCAATATTCAGGGTGGCCCTGTCTTTCAAGACCCTTTAACTGGTTCTGGCGGAGGTAAGGATTTTCAGAACAACTTCCAGTTCACTGACAACTTTTCAAAGATCAAAGGGCTTCATACCCTGAAATTTGGCGGGGACGTCCGCCGTCTTCGCTACAACCAGATGCTAGTCTACAGCTTTGATGGCAGTTTTGCTTTTAATGAAGGAGGACCCAACAGCACTGGAGACCCTTTTGCCAACTTCGTGTTGGGCCTTCCGACCACCTATTTGCAGGGGGTCGCGTCCAACCAGCGGCTGTCTTCTACCCAGGTCAACATTTATGGACAGGACAGACATGTTCGGGCGGGTCTTCTCGGCGGCCGATCCCAGCTTTATTCAGTTGTGTTTGAAGCTGGAGTTCTAGGCCGTAAAACTCCATCCGGCCGGTGGATTCAGGCGCCAAGAGTGTGCACCATCGTCTCAGAATAGTCCGTGCAATATGGCAGGCCCAGTGTGGAGGTCTACAGCAGTCCATTAGTCGGGCGACGAAAATCTTGCGCCACAAAAAGCGAGGTGAGTGCTACCAATTCTTTCTTTCGGAAGGGCGTTCCACACGCGCCTGTGGCACACCATAAGTTCCATGCAGTCGCCTCATCAAATATAGTATCCTTGCTCAAGGTTCCGAGAGGGAAATTATTCCAATCAATCATCCGAGGTGAGAATCATGCAGAAAAAAACGAATGAATTAACCCGCAGGTCATTTCTCAGCAAGGCAGCCACTCTGGGTGCCACTGCCTCCGCATTCACCATCCTCAAGCCAGAACTGGTTCGCGGCGCGGGAAAGGAACGGCTAAGAGCCGGACTGGTCGGCTGCGGGGGACGCGGCACCGAGGCGGCCGTGAACTTCCTCCTGGCTGACCCCAATGTCGAACTGGTAGCCATGGGAGATATCTTCAAAGACAAACTCGATGCCTCTCTGGCCGACATGCGAGATCCCAAGTACCTGATGGAGGAGAGCCCGAAGCGTGTGGCTGATTTCACCGGCAAGCCCCTGGCCGAGCTGATCAAATCCTTGCAAGCTCGCGTTAAGGTCGATGCGGAACACCGCTTCATTGGCTTCGACGCTTTCAAGAAGGTCATCGCCTTTGACATCGATGTGGTGCTGTTGTGCACACCGCCGGGCTACAGGCCCGAGCACTTCGAGGTCGCGATTAACGCTGGGAAACACATCTTTACAGAAAAACCAATAGCTACTGACGCGGTGGGAACGCGTCGATTTATGGACGCGGTCCGGAAAGCCGAGCAATTGAAGCTTTCGGTCGTCGCCGGGACACAACGACGTTCGCAGAGGGAGGTTGTCGAAACCGTTCAGAAGATCAAAGACGGGGCGATTGGCGAAGTCTTGAGTCTGGGTGCCTACTTCCTTAGCGGGCCGGTCATGCACGCTGACAAGCGCGACCCGAAGTGGGGAGACATGGAATGGCAGCACCGCAACTGGTATTCTTTCCTGTGGATTTGCGGAGACCAACTCGTCGAGCAGCATGTCCACATGATCGACTTCTGCAACTGGGTGATGGGTGCCCACCCCGTCAGCGTCATTGCTTCCGGCGGCACGGCATGGCGTCCGCGGGAAGAGCTCTACGGGAATATTTACGACCACCTGAGCGCCGATTTCGTCTATCCGAACGGTGTCCGTATGAACAGCGTTTGCCGCCAGTACCCAAAAGGCAGTTACATGAAAGTGTGGAACACGGTGGTCGGCGCCAAAGGCCGCAGTGACGGTGGAGACATGGGCTCTAAAGGCATCGACCCGTATGTCCAGGAACACATCCGGCTGGTGAACAGTATCCGCGGTGACAGCTCTTACACCAACGACGGGATGGCCGTGGCGGAAAGCACAATGACCTGTATCATGGGGCGCGAGTCGGCCTACTCAGGACAGGAGATTACCTGGGACATGATTATGGCCTCGAAGCAGGACCTCCAGCCCAAGGCTTTCGACTACAAACTGACCATGAAAATGCCGCCGGTTCCTGTGCCCGGCCAGTACAAATTCGTTTGAGGGAATCGGAAACGGAGGCCCCCTTAAAGACTCAGATCCAACGAAAAACGCAACCAGTAACACTGCGATTGCGTGTGTCCAGTCTGAGAGGACAAGGGCGCCTGGCGGTCGTGTACCTTGCTAAAGGCGTGACGTGGGTGCCGAGTTATGCGATTGATATCACTCACGAGGAAAAGGCACGATTGATCCACAGATGAATGAAACGCGTCGCACCTTCATGAAGTACACACTTGTCGCCGCCACGGTCGGAGTTCCGAATTCTCTTGTTCAAGCCAAAGGAAATCCTTCTTCCATTCCCTGGTATCGCCGTGCTTACCGTTGGGGCCAAACCAATATCACGGAGAAGGACCCGGTTCGCTACGACATCGCCTGGTGGCGGGAATACTGGAAAAGGACCGAAGTGCAAGGTGTCATCATTAATGCCGGCGGCATTGTCGCCTACTACCCCAGCCGGTTTCCCCTGCACCACCGGGCTCAGTTTCTCGGCGAGAGAGATCTTTTTGGCGAGTTGGCTGAGGCCGCGCACCAGGACGGTCTCGTTGTCCTGGCGCGCTTGGATTCTAATCGGGCCGCAGAAGATTTCTATCAGGCCCATCCCGACTGGTTTGCATTGAATGCCGAGGGAGAGCCCTACCGCCAAGGGGATAAGTACGTCGCTTGCATCAATAGCCCTTATTACGACGTGTACTTGCCGGACGTTCTGCGGGAGATCATCGGGCGATCGCATCCGGAGGGGTTCACTGACAATAGTTGGGCAGGTCTCGATCGCGACAACATTTGCCATTGCAGGAACTGTGAAAACAAATTTCGCTCTGTTGCCGGCGGGACTATCCCACGAAACCCTGACTGGGATGACACGGTTTACCGTCAGTGGATCCGGTGGAACTACTCTCGCCGCCTGGAGATCTGGGACCTGAACAACCGGACCACTCAGGCTTCCGGCGGGCCGGACTGCCTCTGGGTGGGGATGAACAGTGGCTCGATCAGTGAAGAGAGCCGCACTTTCCGCGATCTCCGGGAGATTGCCAGGCGCGCTCAGATCTTCCTGCTGGACCACCAGACCCGGAATGACCTTACAGGCTTTCAGCAGAACGGCGACACTGGCAAGAGGGTCCACGGCTTGTTGGGTTGGGGGAAGCTGCTGCCTGAAAGCATGGCTATGTACCAGGCTGGTCGCCACCCCTTTCGCCTGGCCAGCAAACCGGCGGCCGAAGCACGCATGTGGATGATCGAAGGCTTCGCCGGGGGCATTCAACCCTGGTGGCACCATGTCGGCGCTTACCATGAGGATCGCCGCATGTACGACACGGCGGAGCCGCTGCTCCGTTGGCACAAGGCAAACGAGCAGGTCCTGGTCAATCGCCGGCCTGTGGCCACGGTTGCTGTCGGCTGGTCACAGCGTAATACCGATTTTTATGGACGTGATGAGGCCGAGGAACTAATCGATTTGCCCTATGACGGCGTCATGCAGGCATTGGTTCGGGCCAGGATTCCTTACCTGTCGGTCCATCTTGACGACTTGGACCGCGACTGTTCAGGCCTCGCGCTCCTGATCCTTCCGAACCTGGCGGCCATTTCGGACGAGCAATGTTCGAGCGTGCGGCGCTTCGTCGGGCGGGGCGGCTCTCTCATCGCCACGGGAGTCACCAGTCTTTACAACGAATGGGGCGATTCCCGTAAGGACTTCGGCCTGGCAGACCTGTTCCAGGCCCACGCAGCAGGAAGCCGCCTGGGAACCCCCGATTCTCAGGAGCGGCAGTGGGCTGCAGGATCCTTTCACACTTACCT